>NZ_JAENGN010000080.1:0-376 GCF_016533505.1 Parapedobacter sp. ISTM3
CCCCAATCCGTTGATCACCGGCAGGGATTGGGTCAGTCGGAGCTCTTTGATCTGATCTGCCGCCAGCTTTTCCTCACGTGCCCGTCGTTCCACGGCATACAGCTGCTGAATCAGCAGCAGTGCCTTTTCTGCCCGGACTTTGTCGTTGTCCAATGCCCGCTCGAACTCACGGCGGGCATGTGCCCAGCAGGCGAGATGGGTAATCTCCTTTTTCTTTGCAAACTTTTCGTAAACGGCATATCCGTCCGTCTGCAGGTATCCCCTGAAGCTGCCCAGTATGGGCAATGGTGCGCTGCCACCACGGGTGGGACTATAGTCAAACAATACCGTTCCCGCCAGTGGGGCATGATATACCCAATAATATCCCTGATGGGCC
>NZ_JAENGN010000081.1:0-342 GCF_016533505.1 Parapedobacter sp. ISTM3
GTATCCGCCCTATGAACTACATGTTTGATTGCTGCACTATTTTCTTATAGTTCTGCGGGTATAGGTCTCCTAGATTTTTGTGGTTTATGGACATGATGTTTTCCAGCGTGTATTTGAGCCATTGGAAGGGGTTGACCTCATGTTTCCTGCAGATGGCGAAAAACGAATAGATCATGGCGGCCCGCTGGGCGGCTTCGTGGCTGCCGGCAAACAGGTAGTTTTTGCGTCCCAGCGCCAATGGCCTGATGGCATTCTCGACAAGGTTATTGTCAATCTGCAGGTTTCCGTCATACAGGTAAGCCGAGAGCCCGTCCCATCGGGCGTAGGCGTAAGCCATGGCCT
>NZ_JAENGN010000082.1:0-342 GCF_016533505.1 Parapedobacter sp. ISTM3
AGGCCATGGCTTACGCCTACGCCAGATGGGATGGGCTGTCGGCTTACCTGTATGACGGGAACCTGCAGATAGACAATAACCTTGTCGAGAATGCCATCAGGCCATTGGCGCTGGGACGCAAAAACTACCTCTTCGCCGGCAGCCATGAAGCTGCACAGCGTGCCGCCATGATCTATTCATTCTTCGCCATCTGCAAAAAACACGAAGTCAACCCATTCCACTGGCTGAAATATACACTGGAAAACATCATGGCCATAAACCATAAAAACTTAAAAGACCTCTATCCGCAGAACTATAAGAATATGGTTCAGAAATCAAACATGTAGTTCGTAGGGCGGATAC
>NZ_JAENGN010000083.1:0-337 GCF_016533505.1 Parapedobacter sp. ISTM3
GTTAGGCAACTTACCGATTGTCTCATTCAGGTTACCGCTACCGCTGGTGGCCGGTAAGCTCACCGTACCGCTGGTCACCACCGCCGTCCAGTTTGTTATCGTCGTACCGGCTGGTGCCGTATCCTCCACGTTCACATCCTGCGCATCGCTCGGGCCGTGGTTGGTCACCGTGATGGTGTAGTCCACGCTCTCACCCGGCGTGAACGTTGTCTGCGTGGCATCACTCACCACTTTCACCGTTACGATGTCGGCCTGCGGGTCCGGGGTCAACGGCGTGGTCTCGCACTGCGTACAGTCCGGATTGGGATCCGGCGTCGGTGTGGTCACCGTCACCGCG
>NZ_JAENGN010000084.1:0-331 GCF_016533505.1 Parapedobacter sp. ISTM3
AATGTTCTTTCCAACCATTGTTTTGGGAACCATCAATGCGGTATTAAGCCCCGTGGTAGTAGGAACCCACCAAATACTCGAAGACCAGGTGCTTGACCTGAACAAGCTGCAACAGCAGAAAGACCAGTTGGAATACGAGGCAATGGTAAGGAACCCCGAAACTGCCTATATGGTATCAGACGAAGAGTTTGATAAAAAACTGGATGAACTGGGATGGTCGCCCTCCGACATTGGAACAATGGCGGGTATGTATATGGACAGGCAAGCCTACAAGATTGAGAAAGCCATAAAGGATTGGTTTCGCAATCTACTGGAAATACTCTTTCAGGCA
>NZ_JAENGN010000085.1:0-331 GCF_016533505.1 Parapedobacter sp. ISTM3
CGCCTGAAAGAGAATTTCCAGTAGATTGCGAAACCAATCCTTTATGGCTTTCTCTATCTTGTACGCTTGCCTGTCCATATACATACCCGCCATTGTTCCAATGTCGGAGGGCGACCATCCCAGTTCGTCCAGTTTTTTATCAAACTCTTCGTCTGATACCATATAGGCGGTTTCGGGGTTCCTTACCATTGCCTCATATTCCAACTGGTCTTTCTGCTGTTGCAGCTTGTTCAGGTCAAGCACCTGGTCTTCCAGTATTTGGTGGGTCCCTACTACCACTGGGCTTAATACCGCATTGATGGTTCCCAAAACGATGGTCGGAAAGAACATA
>NZ_JAENGN010000086.1:0-328 GCF_016533505.1 Parapedobacter sp. ISTM3
GGACCTGCTTGGGGTCACCATCCGCGACGTGATACCAACCGGCACGGCTTATGTGGCCGGAAGTGCGGATGCTGACGGCGGGGTGTTTGATGATGCTAACGGCCGGATAGACTGGCTGTTGGATATTCCGTTTGGAACGAGCGTCACCGTAAACTTCGGGGTGACGGTGGCGGCCGACCTGACGGGCATCGATGTGATTGCCAACACGGCGGTTGTGTCGGATCCGGCCGATCCGTCGGGCACACCCCGGGAAGCAACCGCGCCGGAATTACCGGTGGATGCGGCACGTGGCTTTGCAGCCACCAAGTCGGTGGCGGATGCCTCCGGC
>NZ_JAENGN010000087.1:0-327 GCF_016533505.1 Parapedobacter sp. ISTM3
GTATCCGCCCGACCAAGTACATATTTTCTGCTTGATTGATCCGCTGTAGCTTTACGCTCAAAATATTATGGTTATGAAAGAGCGTAGAGAGTACATGTTTACCCTTGTGGGCCAGTGGCGTGAGAGCGGTTTGACCCGGAAAGAGTTCTGCCTTCAGCATGGCATCACCCTGGGTAAGTTCAGTTATTGGATCAGTCGCTGGAAAGAAGACCAGTCTGGCGGGGATAACGTTTTTATTCCGATGGGTACTCCCGGGACGGCAGGTCATCCTGTTTTGTCGGTTGTTTATCCCAACGGTGTACGGCTGGAAGTGCCTTCGGCCGATCC
>NZ_JAENGN010000088.1:0-322 GCF_016533505.1 Parapedobacter sp. ISTM3
GCCTTCCTGCGGCTCCGTCGATAGCGCTGGTGAAATCGTTCGCGGTTGCCGACGGTGGCGACGGCCGGATTGATGCGGGCGACGTCATCACCTATACCTTTGAAGTAACCAACACGGGCAACATGACGCTGAGCGGCGTTTCGGTGACGGACGGCCTTGCTGGGCTGTCGGCACTGACGTACAGCTGGCCCGGTGCCGGGGGCGTGCTGCTTCCGGGACAGTCGGCAACGGCGACGGCGACCTACGCGGTAACGCAGGATGACATCGATGCGGGCGAGGTGAGCAACCAGGCGGTTGCGACGGGAGTCATCCCGGGCGGGGA
>NZ_JAENGN010000089.1:0-305 GCF_016533505.1 Parapedobacter sp. ISTM3
ATGCAAAGCCCCAAAGCGAACGGGCGCAGCAAAGGGAACATATCAATAGGTTCGGCACGGCTTAAAGCCTGCCAAACCTTTAATGCCACATAGAACAATGCTCCCAATCCCGCCAAACCCTTAGCAACTGCCGCCATATCGCCTGCAAGCGGCATCATATCATCATAAAGCGACCGCAGGAGTTCGTGAAGATTATCCCATTCCATAGTTTACCAGTATTTTTGGTTAGCAGTTCCGTAGAGTTCAAGCACTCTTTGGGCATCGTTTTTCTTTTTCGCTCTTAGGTAGCTTACAGAAATGTTCTT
>NZ_JAENGN010000009.1:0-206191 GCF_016533505.1 Parapedobacter sp. ISTM3
TTTGCACGTAGCTGCTGTCCCGGTGAGATATTTGCCGGATACGATGGGTTTGGCAGGCACACAAAAGGCAGAGCAGCAACAATAGTAAACATTTCATTTTCTTGTTGATTAATCAGCCCCACCGGCAACATAGGGCCGCCGGCAGGGTTGGGGTTCATGGCTTCACACTATCTGTAGCTATCGGGCAATCTGCGAAACAGGGTCGCTCCAGTCGCTTACCCCCTGCGGATTGCGTGCGCGTACACGCACATAGTAGGTTACCGCAGGTGTAAGGGAGTCGATGATGTTGTCGCGTTTATTTCGCCCATTGCGGAGCGAAGCCATTTCGCTCCAGGCAATTTCGCCGTCGACCATCGTACCCACGTGGTACTCAAACTCCGTTGCGTTGGGTACCGGGTCGAATAAGAGTGCCAACTGACCGCTCAACTCGCCATCCACGAGGCGGGGACGGGTAGGTGTGGTCGGCACGGTAAGACCTTTGGGGAGGTTCTTGAGTCGGAACCCCGAGCTGAGCAATTGGTGCACCACACCGTTACATGTGGTATTTACGTAAAAGGCCAACCTGCGCAGTACGTCAACCAACACCGCTTTGCTGGCATTCTTGGCTTCGGAATCGTACGGGCTACCCTTCCGGTTGGTAAACTGCATCTTCTCGTCGTAGTCCGCAATGGCGGCCTCCAGTTCCGCCAGCGGCGGATTGGGTTCGGTGAAAAGCTCCGCATTTTCGGTGATTGCCTGGAGTACCGTGCTGGCGAGGTAACCCAGGTCAGCATCGCGGTAATCTGCATAGTTGATTTTTACTTGTCGTTTCATGATTGAAAAATTGAATGTATTAAATGAAGTAATTAATTAATGGGTGCCGGACTCCGATAGCCAATCGGCTACGGCATGCAGGCTTCCGATGTGTCGCCTTTTCCGGAGCACCCGGTTGTCCGCGTTGCCCTCTACGGTAACCAACCACTCGCCATCTATCCGGTCTACGAATCCTACGTGCGCAATGCGGTTCAGCGTGGGATAGTGGATGCCGAATACGTCGCCCTGCTTTATCGCCCCGGCGTAGCCTCCCTTTTTCCAAACCGTACGGCTGGCGGGGAAGAGTGCCGGACTCCAGGGGTTGCGCGGCTGCGGGTACCCCGCTTTGCCGAAGCACCAACTCACATAGGCTGCGCACCACGCGTAGCCGGGCCCGAGGTCGCAGTAGCGGAGGTACTCCTCCACGCTTGTGCCGTCGTTCCAGCCGGTGGCTTCCTTCACACCCAGCTCAGCCAGGTAGATGCTGCGAATCCGTTGACGGTCATTGGTTACGGCCTCTTCGAGGCTCGCCCCGACTGCCGGTGTCGTGGGGTGCGCATCTAGAGCAGTGCGATAAGTACCAGCACAAAGCCCCAGAACAACGAGCAGAACAAGGCCAGCAGCAAAAGCAGGTGTTGCCATGGTTTCATCGGATTTAAGGGTTTAACCATAGCAGCGGTAGCGTGTCGCGCCAACGCTGTTGTAAGCAGTCGGGCCAGTAAGCTGGCTGCCAGCACCGCGGCGACGGCATAGGCCAGCGCTTAATAAACCGACGTCGAACGGTGCGGCCGTGGCGTCCAACTGGCGGAGCAATGACCCGCTGAAGACGAATGCTAGGAGCGTGCATAACAACATGGACACGTCCAGCGCGATGCGCCCACCGCTCCAGGGAATGGTGCCCCGTGGGGCAGCTAATAGAATTGATTTTAACATAATAATTGTTTTTAAAGTAATTAACTCGTTCCTACTCTCATTCGCAGGTTTTCGGATTTCCCCTGGTCGTTGCAACAGACAGGGGCAAACATAGGCCGGGGGGTGCGCCGCTTCAATTTTTTAGACAAGGATGAACTTACTTGAACTGAAATGGAATGACTTGCACTTCGGAAGTCGTTGCTTCCGGCTCACAAGCAGTCCCTTTCGGGGCGTAAGCCGTTACTTCCGGTACGGTGGTAACCGCTTGTGGATGGGAAGCTGCTGCTTCCGGTACGCGCGCCATCGCCTGCGGCATGGAAGCTGGTGCATGTGGGTCGGCCACTGTTACTTCCGGTGTGGTGGCTACGGCTTGTAGGTGGGAAGCGGTTACTTCTGGTAGGGCAGTTGTCACTTATGCGGCAGAAGCCGTTACTTTCCGAACTAAGGTAACGGCTTGTGGGTTGGAAGCCATCGCCGAAGACGTGGACGCTATCGCTTGCCGTACGGAAGCCGTTGCTTCCGGGTCGCCGGTAATCCCTTTCGGGGATGAAGCCGTTACTCCCAGGCCGCACGCAATGGGTTATGTATCGCAAGCCATCGTTTATGGGAGGGAAGTGATCACTTATCCGCTTTCTTTTTCCGGTCCGTGTTTAGTTTCTTGAACCCGAGATGCTTCTTTTTGCGTTCGGTCATCAATTCGATGACGTCCGATTTCAGGTAATAGGGGCGGCGGCCAATGTTCAGGACGGCTTCCAGCAGCTTGCCATCCACCTCGTTGTAAAAGGTGCCCTTGGAGATGCCGAAGTAATCGGTCAACCACGTGATGTCTACATGTTCGGGTAGCTCGTTGGCCGGTCGCGGCGCAGGGTTTACTTGGCCGTGCTTCGGTAGGTGTTCGGCCAGCAGGTCGCGGATTTTTCTGGTTTCTTCCAGCAGGAGGGTCAACACCAAGTTTGTTTCCATAATAGATGATGCAGATAATCAGCAAGCAAATTTCATCCATTATCGGTTCGGCAGGTAGTTTGTTACGGACAAATGCGGGGGGATATTTCGGACAGTCGACGCTTCGGATGGCAGGTGGCCAAACACCCGGCGGTATGCTTTTGAGAAGGTCGACTTATCCGCGTACCCCATTAGGTGGGCGACCTCCTGAACGGAAATAGGTCCGTTTTGCGAAAGCAGTTCGTGGGCGGTCGCCATCCGGAGGTTGAGGAGCATGCGACCAGGGCTAATGGTACCTTTTGAAACGCGGTGAAAGGCACGGTTCAACGTTTTGGGCGAAACGTGCATGGCGGCAGCAATGGTTTCGACGCAGGAAAATTCGGCAAGGAGGAGGGACTGGTTGCAACGGTTGATAAATTCGCGGACGATATGCGTATAGGTACGGCGCGTTGCCGATTTCTTTATGGTTTCTGCCAATAAATGGTCGTAATGCGCCATGATCCGGTTTAGGTTATGGAAGTGGTCCAGCTCAGTAGCAAGCGTTTCGTTGGCCGATTGATAGGTGATGGCAAGGAGGTGCTTTGCAAATGCATCGGGCAAAGGGTAGTTGGGGAAAATGATGGCTTCCTGATGCGGCAGCATGGCTCCCGAAATTTCGTTGATGATTGGCAGCGTTTGCTTGATGCGCCTGATCCACGCGGTAGCGGATGCGAAGTAAACCAGCCGATGCCTACCAGGGGAAAACGTGACGGCGTAGTCGCCCTTGCACAGATAAAGCGACTGGCAATGGTTGGCCGATGAAGAAACGGGGATATCTGCTGTGTCTGTGCGCTTCATCAGGAGTTGGCCTTTGATTAATACAAAAAGGTAGAGGCCGGTTTCGGATATGGTTACGGTCGCATGCGTGGTTGCGGGTGTGTCTATGTTGACTACCATTTGTCTATAGTGAACAATAGTCGCTGTTTTGGCGGTTGCGGTAATTTCATCGGAATCAGTCTCTACGATGGCTCTTGCCTCCGGATCGGACAGGGCAGGGAAGCGTATGGCTACGGTCGGTTTCATGGCGGATGTTTTTCATTCTAGTAAATGGGAGCTATGAAGATAGCGAATTTTGTTTTAAACCCCAACAGTTTGGGATTGAATAAAAGGTTATTGTCCTAAATAGGCTTATCGTCTTGGTGTTAAAGGCGTCGAATTCGATGCCTTTAGCATCGCTTAATGTACATACGAAAAAGGCGTTACACAAACCCGGCTTGCTGAGCAGTTGGGTAAAAGTTATAACATGGTGAATGCCTATGTGCAGAACCGGCAGCAGCCAAGGCTGGAGGTGCTGTTTGAGATAGCGAGGATTTTGGAGGTGGATGTGAGGGAATTATTGAAAGTTGAGTGATGTGACTAGTACTAATATGGAACAATTGCAAAAAAGGGGACAGGTTTCAATACCCTAAAAGCCAAGTGGTATTAAATGTCTGCAAACGCACCTACTCGGAAGTTGATCTTAGAATCGGCGGAAACATTATTCTAAAGTGAATAATTCGGAAAATTAACGCCTGCACGAAAACCATAGCCCAGTTCCTGGGCAAAAGCGGGTAGAGAAACCAGCGCAAACGCAGCGGCGGCAAGAAACAAGAAATAAACGGGAAGGGTGCTTTTTTGAAAGATGCATAATTTTAGAATATGATAGTTACGTTGGCTAAGTTCAGTTCAATAAATCCCGCTTTTTTAACCATATTTTTCAAAGATCGCAAAATGCAGCATTAAAAAGCTACGCTCAATGTTAATGGCATACGCCTGCACAGCCAGATCGCACAACCTACGGCCGACTTCTCAAAACTTCCTGTATCTTTGCCGCAAAGACTAAATCTCTGCGTAGTTGTAGGGGTTACGCAGGTTATGAACAGGATATGTACGCTTTACTCCTTTCGGGTTTCTTTGGATTGATCGCCCTATTTCCGATTATGGCTGCTGACCAGCCGGCATCGGGGCTGAAATTCGTCAGCCATGACCGGCTGCCGGACGAGCGGACCGGGCTGAATATCACGGCAAACCAACCCTTCTTTCCCAAGGGAGATTTTTGCATATCGTTTGATTTTCGGTTTGAAGAAGGGCATATCGTGTACTTTGGCTACATTTTCCGCATCATCAACGGGCAGACAAACTTCGATTTTCTGCTTTACGACGATACGAAGGTGCTGAATACCCATCTCGGGCTGGTTGCCGGCAATACGGAGCGCCCGGTCGTGATTGATATGCCCCAGGCCGATTATTTCGGCCAATGGGTGACCATGACGGCCCGGTTTGATTTCAGCAGGCAGGAAGTCGTTTGTACACTCAATGACAGGCAGTATGTCATGAAGCTGCCCCTGAGACGTGACGAACCTTTTCAATTGCTGTTCGGTGCACATCACCATGACCAGTTTTCATCCAATGACGTGCCCCCCATGACCTTGCGCAACATTCAGCTCTACAACGCCGACCGGGTGCTTGGCCATTGGCCGCTGGATGAGGATGTCGGCCGGACTGCCCATGACAAAAAAGCGGGCAACCACGGGTCGGTGAGGAATCCGGTATGGACCAGGGCCGAACACACACGCTGGAAACCCCTGCTGTCCCTAAAAAGCTCACCCGCAACAAGTGTGGCATTTGATGGAAATACGGACAGGTTGTTTATTGTGGGCACTGATTCGTTGATCATCGTGGACGTGGCCACCGGCACGCCGGAAGTGATTACCTACAGGACTCCCCGAGGTACCCCGAAAGTGGGCAACCAGTCGCTCTATATCGCACAGCAGCGTACGCTGTACAACATTTACCCCGATGACCGGCTGCTAACGGCATTTGACTTCACCGACCGGTCATGGTCGGATGTTTTCCGCAATGCGGATAGCATTACCGCATACTGGCATTTCAACAAATTTTATAACCCTGCGGATTCCAGCATCTATCTGCTCAACGGGTATGGTTACCGGACTTACAAGAATACGGTATTCCGAGTGCACACCCGTAGCGGCAAGTGGGAGAAGGTAACGCCAAAAAATGCCCATACGCCACGTTACCTGGCTGGTTTAGGAAGCCTGGGAGACTCGGCCTATTTCATCGGCGGTTATGGCAGCGAAACCGGAAACCAGCTGGTAAATCCGAAAAACTTGTATGACTTCATATGTTACCATACGTCTGATTTCTCGACACGTCGGGTGTATTCCTTGGCTCCGGGCGAGCGTGGCTTTGCCTTTGCCAACAGCCTAGTCATCGACGGCAAAGACCGGTTCTTCGGCCTTGTTTTTCCGAATAACCAGTACGAGGGGTCGCTGCGGCTGGTGAGCGGATCGCTAAACAAGCCCGGCCTGACGTTCTTGGCAGACAGCATTCCTTACAAATTCCTAGATATCCGGTCGTTTGCTGACCTTTTTTATGCCCAGCATGCGCAACAGCTGGTAGCTGTCACCATCCTAGAAAATGAGGAGGAGGCTACCGTATCTGTGTATACGCTGAAAACACCCCCCGCTGAACGCTCCGCACCACCGAACGCCGCCCGCGGCTTGTCACCGATGCTGTGGTGGTGTGCCGCAGGCGCCATCCTGCTCGTGGTGTCGTGGCTCATGTGGCGCCGGTTCAAGTCGCGCAAAGAACGGCCTGACACACAAGTGGCTAGGCCTGTAAGCAACGCGATTTTCCTCTTCGGCGAATTCCAGTTATTTGACCGGGAAGGTAACGAAATCGTGCAGCGCATGCCCCCGCTGCTTAAAGAGTTCCTCCTGTTGGCACTGGTGCACAGCACCCGGCATCAGGCGGGCATCAGCTCCCGGTTGCTCTACGAGACCCTGTGGCCGGACAAGCCGACAAGCAGTGCGCGCAACAACAAAGCGGTAAATGTGGCCAAGCTGAAAAACCTGCTGGAAAGCGTGCCATCGATCAGGCTCGTATCCGAGCACAGCATGCTCCAGGTAATATTCGATCCGGAAATCATATACTTCGATTATAAAAAGCTCCTAGACGTGCTGCATGCCGCTCCTGAAAAAGCCGGCCCCGACCTCGAAACGCTGATTCCCATCCTCTCACGCGGACCGTTTTTGCCGCACTTGGACTACCCGTGGCTGGATCAGATCAAGGCGGAAGTGGCCAACGAGGTGATCGACCTGCTTTCACACCAGCTCAAGACAGGAAAGTTATCCAAAGACCCTGAAACACAGATCAGGTTCGCCAACTGCATATTCCATCTCGACCCGGCCAATGAGGATGCCATGCGGTTGAAGTGCAGGGCACTGGCCGCCCTCGGCAAACATTCGCTTGCGAAGCAGACATTTGATGATTTTGCCCATCGATATGAACAGATCTACGGCGAAGCTTTTCCCTTAAGGTTCACAGACGCGATGAAAGATTTTTAAGATTAATCCACTTTTTTCTGATTGTTAATCGCTTTGCTAATGGCCTTGTTAAGCCCCGGGGCGTAGTTTTGCCTGTATTATAAACTTAATTATTATTGCATGCCTTTCAAATTTTTGAGCGCTTTGGGTGGGATTACCGCGTTTGCTATATTAACTGTTCTTGCGCAGGAGCGACTCCCTGCCAATGCTTCCTACATGGATCCGCGCATTGGCAACGTGGGCCATATCCTTGAACCGACACGACCCACCGTACATCTGCCGAATCAAGCCATGCGGATGTACCCGCTGCGCAAAGACCAGCTAGACGACCAGATCGATGGATTCCCCCTCTTGGTGGTGTCGCACCGTCTGGGAGAAGCGTTTGTCATCAAGCCGCATGCAGGCAGTATCGGGCCAGATGCCTGGGATCAACGCCTGTTACGCGATCCTGATCTGGAAGTTATCCACCCGTGGCATTATGCAGCGCGGTTGCTGGAGCCAGACGTAGACGTCGCCTTTGTCCCTGGCAATAAAACAGGAATATTCCGATTTTCGTTTCCGACGGCAGATGCTCATCACCTGTTGCTGAGCCTGCGCGGCGATAAAGGAAGCTGGCGCTTCGACGGCGATTCGGTGCTTTACGGCACCGAAATATACCGGCCGAATGTAAACGTATATGTCTATGCCCGCTTGCAGGCCGCCGGAAAGGTGACCATGCAGGTACACGGAGATTCCGGAAGGGCACATGTGTCCCTGCCGGCAGGTCAGGACGCGCAAGCGGAGTTCCGCTATGCGATCTCATTTATCGATCACGAACAGGCCCGGCGCAATTATGAGCATGAGCTTGCTGGCACGTCTTTCGAAGCCATGCGGGCCCGTGGCGAACAGGTATGGCATGAAGTGGCCGATCAGATCCAAGTAAGTGGCGGCACGGAAGCGCAACGGCGCGTTTTTTACACCGCATTATACCGCTGCTACGAACGCATGGTAGACATTACCGAAGATGGCCGCTACTACAGCGGCTATGACAACCGTGTACACCAAACGGACAGGCCATTTTACGTAGACGACTGGGCTTGGGATACGTATCTTGCCCATCACCCACTGCGCATTATCCTCAACCCTGCTCAACAGGCGGACATGCTGAACTCCTATCTTGCCATGTATGCACAAAGCGGATGGCTGCCCACGTTCCCGGTGGTATTTGGCGACCATGCGTGCATGAACGGTTTCCATTCGTCCGTCAATTTTCTGGATGCATACCGTAAAGGGGTGACCGGCTTCCCTGTGCATCAAGCCTATGAAGGGATGCGCAAAAACGCAATCAGCGCCACCATGATACCTTGGCGAAATGGCCCCGCCACGTCGCTGGACAGCCTATATGAACCGCTGGGCTACTTTCCCTCGCTACATCCCGGCGAAGCGGAAACAGAGCCGCTGGTCGACGGATTCGAAAAGCGGCAGTCGGTTGCTGTGACCCTCGGCCATAGTTATGACGACTGGGCTTTGGCGGAAATGGCCAAACTGCTTGGGCATGATGCGGATGCACAGCGTTTTGGTAAGCGGGCGGATTATTACAAAAATCTGTGGCATCCAAAACACCAGCTGTTTATGCCCAAAGACGCCTTGGGCAACTGGATCGATATCGATCCCAAATTTGACGGAGGAATGGGCGGCCGAGATTACTACGATGAAAACAACGGCTGGACCTATGCGTGGCAGGTTCAGCACGATATACCCGGCCTGATCACCCTTAACGGAGGCAAGGCGGCATTCGAACAGCGGCTCGACCAGCTCTTCAGGGAAGGCCTGGGACGGCCCAAATACGAATTCAACAGCAAATTCCCTGACGCTACTGGTCTGGTGGGACAATTCTCTATGGGCAACGAACCTTCTTTTCACATCCCTTACCTGTATAATTACACCGATTCCCCCTGGAAAACACAGAAACGGATACGGATGCTGATAGACACTTGGTTTAAGGACAATGAGTTCGGGATACCCGGCGACGAGGATGGTGGCGGGATGAGCGCATTTGTGGTATTTTCCATGATGGGCTTTTACCCGATTACACCGGGAATACCGGAATATACCATCGGCAGCCCCGTATTTGAAGAAGTACGGATAGCCTTGCCGAATGGCAAAACCTTCACCGTAAAGGCCCCGGGGAGTTCCCCCCGTAACAAGTACATCCATGCGGCAAAACTAAACGGGGAGCCGCTGTCCAACCTGTCATTTACCCACGATGCGCTGGTCGCGGGCGGCACGCTGGAATTGGAAATGGCGGAGACGCCATTACGCCGATAATTTATAACCAATTAACTAATATCAAACTATCGAAGCATGAAACAAAAATTACTTTTGCTGCTCGCATTAACGCCGATGCTGACTGTAGCGCTATGGCTACCCCTCTCAGCCCAATCAGGGCAGATCGAGGTCAGCGGTACCGTCACGGATGCAGAAGGGCCGGTGGCCGGAGTTTCCGTGACACTTAAGGGAGCACCTTCCGTAGGAACAAAAACGGATGAAAACGGTGCGTACTCGCTATCAGTACCCGAAAATGGTACATTGGTCTTCTCCTATGTAGGGTACGTAACTGCCGAAGAACCTTTGGCAGGCAGGAGACTGATCAGCGTGACCCTAGCCACTGATGACAATCAAATGGATGAAGTGGTGGTAGTGGCCTTCGGCCAACAGAAAAAGGTGAGCCTCACCGGCGCGATATCAACCGTAGGCACCCGAGAACTTCGGCAGAGCCCGGTAGCTAACTTAAGCAATGCGCTGGCGGGCCGGTTGCCCGGCCTGATTACTTTCCAGCCTAGCGGCGAGCCGGGCAGAGATCTATCCAACCTTTATATCCGGGGCGTATCTACCTTTTCCAACGCCGGGCCGCTGGTCGTGGTAGACGGCGTACTCGGCAGGGACTTCGCGCAGCTCGATCCCAACGAGGTAGAAAGCATCAGCATCCTTAAGGATGCTTCTGCCACCGCGGTATACGGGGTCCGTGGCGCCAATGGAGTAATCCTTGTCACCACCCGGCGGGGGGTGGCCAGCGATAGGCCGACGATTTCCTTTTCATCAGAACTGGGATACCAAAGTCCCACACGCCTTCCGGACTATCTGAGTTCGTACGACTACGCGCGACTGTACAACGAGGCGCTTGCCAATGATTTCCTTCCACCGAAATACTCCGAGCAAGACCTCGAGTACTACCGGATTGGGGCCGATCCCTATCTTTACCCGAACACCGACTGGTTTGATGTCTTCATGCGCGACTTTACGCCCATGTCGCGTGCCAACCTGAACATCAACGGCGGCGGCGACCGCGTGCGGTATTTCGTGTCGGCAAGCGCCCTCTTCCAGAACGGGATGTATAACTTCAACGACCTGAATGAATACAATACAAACGCCAAGTTCAACCGCTATAACTTCCGGTCAAACATCGACATCGACCTCAATAAGAACTTTTCGGTGGGCTTGGACCTTGCCGGCCGAGTGGAAAACCGCAATTATCCCGGCAAGGACACGTGGCACATCTTCGAAATCCTAAACCGTATCCCACCCAGCTACCCCATCTACAATGCCGATGGCAGCCTCGCCGGTGATGGCCTTAATCCGGACAACCCGATGGGCATGATCGCCCACTCGGGCTACCGCAACCTGTACGGCAATTTCCTGCAGGGCACCTACCGCATGGCGCATAAGCTGGATTTCATCACGGAGGGGCTTTCCGCCCGCGGAGCATTTGCCTTTGATGGCGCTTTTGACTACAATATCAACGCCAGCAAGGACTACGCGGTATACCAACTGCGCGAAGACGGAGGCTACAATCAATTCCGCAACGACACCGAGCTCGGCATCGGCAAAGGCTATGCGTACGACAGAACGGTGAACCTCGAGTTTGCGCTGGACTACAGCCGCACCTTCGGCGAACACCAGGTAACCGGGCTGTTTCTCTATAACCTCAACCGCCGGGTAGAGCACGACGATGCCTACAACATCCCGTTTGGCTACTTAGGCTACGTCGGCCGTATTACTTACGCCTACAAAAACACTTACTTCGGCGAAGTAAACATGGGGTATAACGGCTCCGAGCAGTTTCCAAAAGGGCAGCGGTTCGGCTTCTTCCCCTCGTTGTCCATGGGCTGGGTGGTAAGCAACGAAAACTTCATGGAGGGCCAAGACCGGTTCATCAGCTTCCTCAAGCTCCGCGGCTCATACGGCGAGGTGGGCAACGACCGGTTCGGCTCGCGCCGCTTTCTCTACCAGCAGACCTACGGCGGTTCCAGCGGCTATCGGTTCGGGTTAAACCAGGCCGGTTATGACGGCTTTGGTGAAGGGCAGCTTGCCAACCACGATATCACCTGGGAACGCGCCAAAAAGGCTAACGTCGGCATCGAATTGGGCCTGGCGCAAGACCGCATCTTCCTCACGGCAGACGTGTTCCAGGAGCGGCGGGAAGACATTCTCACCACCCGCGGCACCATCTCCGAAATCCTGGGCCGCTCGGGGGGCGACCTGCCGCCGGTAAACATCGGCGTGGTCCGCAACCGGGGGCTTGATATGGAGCTGACCTACCGCACCCGCGCCACCGATACGTGGAACTTCAGCGTAAGCGGCAACCTCACCTTTGCCCGAAACAAAATTCTCTTCATGGATGAAGAACCACGCCAATACGACTACCAATACCGCACAGGAAAACCTGTTGGTCAGCCGTTTGGCTGGGTAGCCATCGGCTTCTTCCAATCGCAGGAAGATATCGACAACAGCCCTAGGCAAACCTTCGTCAGCCAAGAATCGCTGCGTCCGGGAGACATCAAATACCAAGACATCAACAACGACGGCGTGATCGATGCCAACGACCAAGTAGCCATCGGTTACAACGGCGGCGTGCCGGAGCTGATGTTCGGCCTCTCCTCGCGCATTTCATACAAATCGCTGGATTTCAGCTTCCTATTTCAAGGAGCCGGCCGGTCGTCCGTGTTTCTGGACAACTTCCCCGTCTGGGAATTCCGCGGCGGCAACGGGAAGGCTGTGCGGTGGCATCTCGACCGCTGGACACCCGAAACGGCCGAAACCGCCACCTATCCCCGGCTTTTCGTCGGTGACAACAGCAACAACCATCGCTTCGGCACATTCTGGATGCGCAAACGGGATTACCTGCGGCTGAAAAACGTTGAACTGGGGTATACGCTGGCCAGCAACTTCATCAAAGACCTGCGTATCCAGAACATCCGGCTTTATGCCAATGCCTATAACCTCTTCACCTGGGACCAGGCGAAGATAACCGACCCTGAGCTGCCGTCTTGGTCGGGCAACAACGACTATCCGCAGCAACGCGTCATAAACTTCGGAATCACCGCTAATTTTTAAACCGATCGTCATGAAAAAAATACTTGCCATACTAATCACGGCCGCTGTGTTGTCCGGCTGCAGCAAAAGCATCCTCGATCGCCAGCCAAACGACCAGATCACAGAAAAAGAAGTCTTCGGCGATATCCTGATCACCGAAAAATTCCTGACCAACATCTACTCCGAACTGAACGGCGCAATCTACAACCGAACGCCGAACTACCTGCTGTCTGGCACCACGGACGAGGCAGAAATCGGCATCATGAATACCGGAGGGTACCACTTCAACACGGGCTCGTTCAGCCCGGTCGACTTTCCTTTGGGCAATTACTGGAACATTTATTACAGCGCCATCCGGAAAGCCAATATCTTCCTGGCAAACATAGACAACGTACCAGGCGACCCGGCGTTGGTGGAGCGGATGAAGGGAGAGGCGACATTCCTGAAAGCATGGTTTTACCAGCAGCTGTTCAAAGCGTTCGGTACGTTCGTCATCGTAGACCACGTATTAAGCGTAAGCGACGACCTCAACCTGCCACGCGGCTCGGAAGCGGAATGCGCGGCCTATATCACCAGCCTTTGCGACCGGGCGGCCGCGCTGCTCCCTGTTAGTTATCAGAATAGCCAACTGGGCCGGATCACCAAAGGTGCTGCCCTGGCACTGAAAGCAGAATGCCTCCTCTTTTTTGCGAGCCCGCTCTACAACCCCGAAAACGATACCCAGCGGTGGGCCAACGCGGCAGATGCAGCAGCAGCCGTTATCAACGATTCCGAGCTGGGTTACAACCTCTACAGCAACTATACCAACCTTTTCCTGGCTAACCACAATGAGGAAGTGATACTGGCCTTCAATGCCGGGTCGGGCACGAAAGCCATGGAGTCGGCCAACTCGCCCTCCAGCTTCGGAGGAAACTGTGCCATCTCGCCGACACAGGAGCTCGTCGATGCGTACGAAATGGCCAATGGACTGAAGCCCTTCAACGATGACGGCACCGTCAATGACGCTTCCGGATATAACCCCGATGCCCCTTACGCAAACCGTGATCCACGATTTTATGCCACTATACTCTACAACGGGGCTTCGTGGCAGGGCCGCACCATTGAAAGCTACGTGGGCGGCAGTGACGAAATCGCCGTAGGGTCACACACGCGCTCGCAAACGGGGTACTTCCTCCGCAAATTCCTGGACGAATCCATTGTCGTAAATGGCCCCCAGGTACGCGGCGCCACATGGATCCTCTTCCGCCTGGGCACCTTGCTGCTTGACTACGCCGAAGCGCGCAATGAAGCCAGCGGGCCGGATGAGACGGTCTATCAAGCAGTAAACCGCATCCGGGCCCGCGCCAACATGCCCGAGCTACCCACCGGCCTCAGCAAAGCCGAAATGCGCGAACGGATCCACCACGAAAGACGCATTGAAATGGCTTTTGAGGACAACCGTTTCTGGGACGTACGGCGCTGGAAAATCGGCGTACAAGCATTTGAAAAGACCTTCCACGGGATGCGGATCACCCGCAACGGGTCCAACCTCAACTATGAGCGTGTAGTGGTAAGACCCCGTGTTTTTGACGAGCGCCGCCACCTGTTCCCGCTACCGCAATCGGAAATCAACAAAAACTCAGAGTTGGTACAAAATCCTGGCTGGTAGCAGGCAATGGCAATTACGTATCATTCACCCAAAATTTTAACCGCGATGAAGAAATCGATCACAAATAACTCCTATATAATAAAGGCGAAAGCAGCAGGGATTCTTTTGTTTACGCTGCTGTGGGCATCTTGTGCCGAAGAAACCAAACTGCCACCCTGCGTTTCGGATTTTTCCTATCCGGAGGGATCATACAGCCAAGATAATCCACAGCATGCGGCGCCAATATATTCGGCCGGCGCCGATGTGCCCGGCATTTTCTCCAGCACCGACGGATTGGTATTTGCCGATACCCATACCGGCGAGATCGACTTGGCAAACAGCCTTCCCGGCTCTTATACCGTGCGCAAAACCATGATCGGCAACGCGAGTTGCGGCAATCGGATTACGATGGCACGCATCACCATCGTGCCTCCAGCTAGCGCACCGAAAAAGGTAACTATTAGGTTCCCCATCACCGGCACTTACTTCATTACCCTGGCCGATAACCGCATCGGGGGGCCGCATGGCGGCCCGGAAGCAGACCGCTACTTCGAATGGTACCAGCTCGACAACGGTTATCACGCCTTCCGGTCGCTGAAGAACGGGCAATTCCTGCGGGCCAGCCATGATCCGGGCAACTACCTTGTCGCAAACGGCGGAGAAGAGGCCGACGAGGAATGGGAACAATTTATCCTTGAAGTATCCGACAAAGGCGAAGGCGGCCATGCGATCAAATGCGTAGCAAACAACCTGTACCTCAACGTCGAGAACGTGCCGGACTTCCTGTTGCGAGCTGTGGCGGGCGGCGTTGATACCTGGGAAACGTTCCAGATTTCGGAAATCCAAGAATAAAACGATGGAAAGCAAATACCGGTGCAAGAAACACACGCTCCTTTTAGGGCTGTTATTCCATTTAACCTTGGCCTACACTTGGGCGAAAAACGATGAGCCGGTAGCCCTTTTTGACCTCGGCTATACGTTACGTATGGATTATAGCCATCCGGAATCGGTCAGGCGGGCGTGGGACCACATCCATGCATTGAGCTCCCTGCAGGGGATCGTAAATCGGGAAGCCCCACGCCTTTACCTATTTTATATCGAAACCCAAGGTATCCATATCGATCGATACTGGTGGGAGAAATACCGGCAGCCGGGCAAATGGTTACATGGCAGGGACACCGTTGTATACACGGACCTCGTAGACTTAATCCAAGCCTACTCCGATGCGATCAAAGGGGCCGTTGTCTATGACCCAAATGTGCCAGCCACCAGCAACGTCGCTTCGGCCGTTGCGGGGGTAGAAAACCTTATAGCGATTCGGTATGATCCGTCGCCAAGCAGCCTGTATAGCCAAGTGATCAAGAGCGGGCCCCGGATCCCTGTCAACATTTGGCTGACCAAACCCGATGGCCGGTCTCTCTTTACAGGGCAAGGCAATATCCCCGGGACCCGCAGACCGTCAAGCGGATCAGCCAAAAATGACGCTTACCGCTGGTTCATCGAGCACTACCTCAAACCGGGTAAATGCAATACCGGGTATGGGGCGTATTACATAGACCAGCTATGGATGGAAAACCCCAAAGCGACCAATTTAAACCACCATACGCTTACAAACCACGATTTCTTTATCAGCAAAAAGGCGTTTTTCTTTGATCTGAGTCCATGGGGAGACGAGCCAGCCACGGACGAACCCGGGCAACGCACCGGTACCGACCTCGAAACGCTGAAGGAAATGCTGTTACTTGCCTATCGGCAAAACGATAACGGCCAGCAGTTTACCTACATCGGCGGTTTTCCGCCCTGGGCGTTTAAATATACCCAGCATGCCGGAGGCGCACATGAGGATGTCCCTACCGAATGGGAGTATTCCCGGATTATCAGTGCCTACAACGCTTTCAAAGATGCAGATGCCATAGGATACGGCGCACTGGCCAACGCCTCGTTTTGGCAGCATTATCCCCTTCAGCCGCATTATCCCCAAAAGTGGATAGATACGGAGGCATTAAAGCAAAAAGGATACGTAAATCAGCAGGGCGACCTCACGATTGAGGGGAAAAACTTTATCATTTTCTATGTAGGCGATTACGATGCATCATCATGGCTTTCACAGACCACTCCGACCATATGGGATCATCCGAAACGGGGGGCCGTACCGCTGATGTGGAGCATCAGCCCCGTGTTGGCCCAGCGGGTCCCCATGGCAATGGCCTACCGGCGGGAAACAGCCTCGCCAAACGACTATTTCGTTGCCGCAGACAATGGCGCCGGATACCTCATGCCCGGCATGCTGCAGGAACCACGTCCCATTTCCGGCCTTCCTGACGGCTTGTCGGCCTGGGTCAAGCACAACCAGCCCTATTACCGGCAGTGGGGGCTGTCCATTACCGGCTTTATTATCGATGGCGAAGCACCAGGGTTGAATCAACAAGGGCTAGACACCTACGCTTTGTTCAGCCCCAATGGTATCGTGCCGCAGAAGATTCCACTCACGCTTTTGCACGGCGATATGCCTGTGCTCCGTGCCGATTACGATATCAATCAATCAGATCCTGAAGCCGCCGCCAATCAAATCATAGCGCGGGTAAGCAACCGCCCTATACCGTTTCATTGGTTCCGGAATATACTGAAAGACCCCGATTGGTATACGCAAGTAGTCGCTTCGCTGTCTAAGAAGGATCCGAACATTATATTAGTAGATGCCCCGACTTTTTTTGAGCTGTATCGGCGATACCTGAAGGAAAACGATGCGGCGGCCGAAGGAAAAATAAACTTAAAATGAGAACGTTATACTTTATTCCCTATCTGCTTTTTGTCTTGCATAGCTGTAGCTGTGCTTCCGAAAATACTTCCGCTATGCCGGATGAACCCGATATTTCCGAACCCAAACGGGAATGGAAAATCGAAAATGGCCGCTTTTATGAAAACGGCAAGCACAAATTTCTGAAAATAGCCAAGCCCCTGCGCAATTTCGCTGACCGCGGGCAGATTGATCAATTGATCGCACAGTTGGATGTGTTCAAGAGCAAAAAGTACGATGTCTTGTCCCTCAACTGCTATTGGCACCACTTCGACACCGACGGCGACGGTATCCCCGATAAGCCGGTCGAACCCTTGGCCCGCCTCGTAGACGCGATTTACGAGAAAGGGATGTACCCTGCGCTTTCCGTTGAAACCTACTCGGTGGGGGGCGGTAACATGCCCGCTGGCTTTTGGCACCACCACCCAGATGCCTATGCCATCAACCACCGCGGCGAACAGGTGAAAGACACCGAGTACGGATTCAATACCGCCGTGGTATCGATATTCCATGAAGGATACCGACAGCGCGCCCATGCGTTTATCAAAAACCTCGCGAGGGCGATAGACACGGATAAGATCGTCTATTTCGAAACAACGGTTGAACCCCAGTATATGGGCGAAGTGGAACTGTGCTACAGTGATGCCGCACGCGCGCAATATCACGCCTGGTTGGCCGAAAACCAGCTGGACGTACCGGAAAACCGCATGCCTATGCAGTTCCCGATTCCCGAGTCATTCTTGCACAACGCGGCATGGAATAAGTTCCGCGCACAATTTCTCGCCAAATGGGTGAATGAGGACGCCGCCGCTTACCGGGAGGTGGCCGGACGGGAGGCTTACATAGCGGTTGATTTTCTCGATGCGCACGAGTCTACCACACGTCGTAGAAACGGAGATCCTATTGAATTCCTTTCACACCTCTCGGCACCGGATATCATCCAGGTAAATTGGCACTGGGATTTAATAGAAAAACAGCCAAACCACAAAGCGTATAACCGGGTGAAGCAGGTAAACGACACGTACGGCCGCAACTGGGCAATTACCGAACATATGACCTTCAATGGCAGCGATTTTACGGTTTATGGCGACGAGCAGTTGGAAGCAATACTCCGCAACACCCTAACGCAGGGAACCGGATTTGGCTGGGAGTTCGTTAACGTGGCTAACAGTTCGTCAGACCCGTTTGCATTGTACCACGACGATTGGACTCCGAAACGAGTGGTCCGTGTGGTAGACTACCAGTGGGACAATTGGCTGAAAGAAGTGTACGGCAACTAAACACGTTGAACACAGGCAACGTAATTTACTCAAGTCCGAATTGGAAAACCGGACAGCAACGCAGATTACGTCCAAAGAACGGATAGACCGCAGGCTTTGGAATCCGGTGGCCATCCGCGAGGCCGTGATAAACTCGATTGTGCATAACGATTTTACCCGTGAGGTACCACCCAAATTTGAGATTTTTGCCGACCGTATCGAAATCACTTCCGCAGGTACATTGCCGGAGGGGTTGAGTGAAGAGGATTTTTTTGATGGGGTTTCCATCCCAAGGAACCGGGAATTGATGCGCGTGTATCGGGATTTGGAATTGGTGGAGCAACTTGGTTCAGGTGTACCTCGAATTTTAGAGAGTTATGGAAAGGAATGCTTCCGGTTTATGGGTAACTTTATCCGCATGACGTTTCCGGCTTCGGAAGTGATCACCCCCCAAGTCACCCCCCAAGTCACCCCCCAAGTCGAACGGCTATTGTCTGTATTTCTGGGAGAACACAATAGGCAGGAATTACAGGATTTTCTTGGTTTATCAGATAGGAAGAATTTCCGCGAAAAATATTTGAATCCGGCCGTCGAAGCAAGGCTCGTAGAATTGGTTAACCCCGATAATCCAACAAGCAGTAAGCAGCGTTATGTATTGACAGCGTCGGGAAAACGGTTGGCAGAAAAGATTGATAAGGATTAAAACGGCATGAGCATAGAGAAACCACTTATCTCAATGATAGAAGTCCAATTAAGGAGCTTTATTGAAATCTTACGGCCAGCGGATGAAGAAACCCATAAGCAATTGGATTTTGGTTATTCTTGGGATGGACAAAGTGCTTTATTGTTTGAGATCAGACCGCAATGGAATGATCCGACGAAAATCTTAGAACTACCCTTTGCGAAGCTTCGTTTTGTTAAATCTTCCAAAATATGGAAATTGTATTGGATGCGTGGGTCAGGCAAGTGGGAAGCCTACGAGCCGCTACCAGAAAGCACTGATTTACATAAATTGTTGACCGAAATTAAAAAATGACGCGTACGGTTGTTTTTTCGGATAATCGGTAACTGAAACGCTTCAGTTTGGGAAGTGTATTCCCGTTTGCGAACGCATATGCGTTTTATCCACGCACCACGTTTTTTGAAAGACTGATCAATGAGCCGAATAATACTTGTAATCGGCTCATTTTTTATTTATATTTGAGCCGATTAAGAAATGCAATCGGCTCATGATGTATAATTGGCAACTACAGGGATGGCCTGACTTTACTTACGACGTCGCGGAGGTTCAGCCATCTATTCTTGCGTTTGCGCAGGAAACCGGGGAGGTGAATGGGCTTATCCAAGGGTTGCCGGATACGCTCAAGCAGGAGACATTGCTTCAACTAATGCTTTCAGAAGCGGTGAAAACCTCCGAAATCGAGGGAGAGTACCTGAGCCGTGAGGATGTGATGTCTTCCATCCGGAATAACCTGGGGTTAAATGATACCCCTGTTTTCGTAAAAGACCAGCGGGCATCGGGCGTAGCCCAATTGATGGTGGAGGTTAGGAAAGGCTTTCAGGAGCCGCTGACATTGGATATGCTCAAAGACTGGCATCGCTTACTCTTTGCCAATGCAGCAAGCCGTGTCAATCCGGGTGAGTGGCGGCAGGGCGATGCTCCCATGCAGGTGGTTTCAGGTGCTTACGGACGGGAAATCATCCATTACGAAGCACCGCCATCGACACGGGTACCGGAAGAAATGGAACGCTTTGTCGGGTGGTATAATTCAGCATCCTTGTTGGTAAAAGGGCAGGTGCCCGAAGCCATACTAAAATCGGCAATCGCCCACCTGTATTTTGAATCGATCCATCCGTTTGAGGATGGCAATGGTCGCATCGGCCGGACGATAGCGGAGAAAGCACTGTCGCAATCACTCGGTCGTCCGATTATGTTAAGCCTATCAAAAACCATCGAGGCAAACAAGAAAGCGTATTACGATGCGTTGAAAGAAGCACAACGCGCATTGGACATTACCGCATGGATGGCTTATTTTTCCGGCGTAATCCTGGATGCGCAGCGCGATGCCAAAGCAATGGTGCTGTTTACGTTGAAGAAAGCGCAGTTTTATGACCGTTATAAAGACCAGATTGACCAGCGGCAATGGAAGGCGATCAACAAAATGCTGGACAAGGGAGCAGAGGGTTTCGAAGGCGGGATGACGGCAAAGAAGTACATGGGCATTACCAAGGTTTCCAAAGCCACCGCCACGCGCGACTTGCAGCAATTGCACGAACTGGGGGTACTGGTGCAGGAAGGGGCTGGCCGTTCCGTGCGGTATCAATTGAACCTGCCATAGCTATTTGTTTGCCCCTTATTTGTACCTTATTTTCATAAAGAGTTATCAATCAACATAAACTACATATTGCATCGGAAAATAAAGGACATTGGGTACTTACAAGGTGCCACGGATTTTGGAGGGTTATGGAAGGAATGCTTCCGGTTTATGGGGAATTTCGGGGGCATTATTTGAATCAGGCTATCGAAGCGGTGCTGGTAGAATTGGTCAACCCTAATAATCCGACAAGTACCAAACAACGTTATGTATTGACAGCGTTGGGAAAACGGTTGGCAGAAGAGATTAATAAGCATTAAAAAGGCATGAGCATACCCCAATGGAATGATCCGGCGAAAACCTTAGAACTACCGTTTACTAAGCTTCATTTTGTTAAGTCTTCCAGAATATGGAAACTCTATCGGATGCGTGGTTCTGGAAAATGGGAGTCCTATCAGCCGAAACCGGAGCGTGCTGATCTGCATGAATTGTTGACTGAAATTCAAAACGACGCATACAGTTGTTTTTTGGATAGTGGGAAAAGGCGAACAGGAACCTCAGTTGGAAGCGTACTTTCGATTGCGAATGCACCGCGTTTTTAAAAGATTAATAGATGAGCCGAATAACATATATAATCGGCTCATTTTTTTATTATATTTGAGCCAATTAAGAAATGCATTCGGCTCATGGTGTATAATTGGCAACTAAAAGGATGGCCTAACTTTACTTACGACGTTGCGGAAGTTCAGCCATCTATTCTTGCTTTCGCGCAGGAAATGGGAGAGGTCAATGGCCTTATTCAAGGGTTGCCGGATACGCTCAAGCAAGAGACGTTGCTCCAGCTTATGCTTTCAGAGGCGGTGAAAACCTCTGAAATCGAGGGAGAGTACCTAAGCCGTGAGGATGTAATGTCTTCCATTCGGAATAATTTGGGTTTAAACGATACACCTGTCTACGTAAAAGACCAGCGGGCATCAGGCGTGGCTCAATTGATGGTGGAAGTAAGGAAAGGCTTTCAGGAGCCGCTGACACTGGATATGCTAAAAGCGTGGCACCGCTTGCTTTTTGCTGCCACTCCAAGTCGTGTCAATCCGGGCGAGTGGCGGCAGGCCGATGCCCCCATGCAGGTGGTTTCCGGTGCTTATGGGCGCGAAATCATCCATTACGAAGCACCGCCATCCGTGCGCGTACCGGAGGAAATGGAACGCTTTGTCGGGTGGTACAATTCAGCAACTTTTCCGCAAAAAGGACAGGTGTCCGAAGCTATATTAAAATCTGCAATCGCTCACCTGTATTTCGAATCCATCCATCCGCTTGAAGACGGCAACGGCCGCATCGGACGGGCGGTAGCGGAGAAAGCACTATCGCAATCGCTTGGCCGTCCTGTTATGCTGAGCCTTTCCAAAACCATTGAGGCAGACAAAAAAGCCTATTACGATGCATTGAAGGAAGCGCAGCGTGCGTTGGATATTACCGCATGGATGGTTTATTTTGCTAATGTGATTCTGGATGCGCAGCAGGATGCCAAAGCCATGGTAATGTTTACGTTGAAGAAAGGGCAGTTTTATGATCGGTATAAAACCCAGCTTGACGAGCGGCAATGGAAAGCGATTAACAAAATGCTGGACAAGGGAGCCGAGGGCTTCGAAGGCGGGATGACGGCGAAAAAGTACATGGGTATTACAAAGGTTTCAAAAGCTACAGCTACGCGCGATTTGCAGCAATTGCACGAAATGGGAGTATTGGTTCAGCAGGGATCGGGGCGTTCTGTAAGGTATCAATTGAACCTGAAATAGCTGTCTGGCTTCCAGTTGTACCCATTTATCATAAATCACTACAATCAATAAAAACTACATTTTGCATCTTAGCTGGGGACAAGATTTATAGAGCAATAAAAAAGGAGGGAAGCCATTCAAATGTAGCAATGCTAACGCTGACCGATTTGAAATCTCATAAATAACCAATAGCTTAGCGCGGAGATGAACGCGCAACCCGACAACCTGCTGCTACTCCAGCTCAAACGCGGAGACTTACACGCCTTAGAAGCTGTATATCGGCGTTTTCAACCGGTGTTACTGGCCAAAGCCGTGTTTATGATGCGCGACCATGCTACCGCGGCTGACCTGGTGCAGGGGCTATTCATCGAATTTTGGGAGAAACAATTGTATCAACAGATTGAAGACAACCTGGGAGGTTACTTATACCGTGCGCTGCACAACCGTTGCCTCAACGCGCTGAAGGCTCAGCAGACACAGCACGAGCGCATAGCGGGCTACCACGAGCAATATACCGATTATGATGACGCTCCTGACGTCGAAATCGGATTGGAAAAGGGAGCAATTGCACGATTAATGGATCAACTGCCGCCGCAGAAGCGCGAGGTATTGACACTCGTGGTACTTGAAGACCGCAAATATCAGGAGGCAGCCGATATTATGGGGATATCCGTCAATACCATAAAAACCCACCTGAGGTTGGCATTGCAGCAATTGCGCGAACAGGTAAAAAATCAGCGGAGGTCACCCGATAACGGGGAAGAAAATGTCTTAGGATAGGAACGATGGCATACACCGATTTACATATCGAAGAACTGATGTTCAAAAAGGCTACCGGCACCATTAGCCCCATCGAAAACGAGCGACTGCAGGCAGCGTTGGACGGTGACCCTGCGGCGCGTCGTCATTGGGAGGAAATCCAGCATAGCCTCGGTACACCTGAAGCCTCTGCATTCCTTCAAGAGCATACGACTGATAAGGGTTGGAACGAACTGACTACATTGTTGGAACGGACAAACTCCCTGCCAAAATCCCGAAGAAAGTGGTGGCAATACGCGGCCGTCGCCGCCGCAGTCATTGCCGTCACGATCGGTGTCTGTTATTATCGTCCATCCGCTAACGGGTTGAAATATGTTGCACAAGATGTGCAAAAATTGGTGCCCTCGCCGGACTCAATCCGATTGCTACCCGAAGGAGGCGAAGCTATAAACCTAAGCCGAGCGGTGGCAACTCTTCGAGTTGGAGATTTGTCCGTAACGGTGGATAGCACCGGCCTTCGTTACCAATCGGCCACAGCTAACTTCCAATGGGCAACGCTACAGGTGCCCGCACAGCAGCAATACCGTATCGACCTGCCGGATGGTACTAAGGTATGGTTGAATGCGGTCAGCTCACTGCGATTTCCATCGGCTTTCAGTGCCAATATACGGGAGGTCTATGTATCAGGTGAAGCCTACTTCGAGGTCGCACACGACAGTGAAAAACCGTTTGTTGTGCACACCGAAAAGCAGGACATCCGTGTGCTGGGTACTTCGTTCAATATCAACGCGTATGAGCCCAATCGTCCCGTCACAGCATTGGTTTCCGGACGCGTGGAGCTGATTGCAGGAGGGCAGGTGAGTACCGTCCTAGCGCCGGGAGAAGCGGGTGTTTTCCGCGATAACCGTGTGACCGTTCAGGTTTTTGACCCGACGTTTACCCTCGCATGGATGGAAGGGATACACTATTTCTACAATGCACCCTTACGATCAATAGCACCCATTTTGTCACGGTGGTATGGTGTCGATGTGCACTTTGATAACATCGAAGTGGCAACACGGCCATTCAGCGGTAGCATAGATAGGCATCAACCGCTGCAAGATTTCCTTGATAACTTAGTGGCCATAGCGGATATTCGGCCCGAAATTCGAAATGGGGTGCTGCATTTTCGGTAACACCCGAGGAAGTCGTTTATAATTTCATTCTTGATTATTAATGGATTGTGAATAAATCTTAAAATTTATTGGCCTAGCCTCACCCTTTTTTTCAGAAGATTTTGTCTGTTGGTTGAATTTAATTACAAAAGCAACCATATGAAGCAAGATGTACCTAAAAGTTTAATGATCTATATCAAAATCTTTTTATTGTTGGCGGTGATATGCGGTGTCGCTAGGCAATTGAAAGCCCAGCCTACACCTACTATTACTTTAGTTGGTAAGCAAACAAGCATCCAGGACATTTTTGATGCCATTCGTAAGCAAACCGGCTTGGTAGCTATGTACGATAACCGCTTGCTCAACGCCGAGGCGCGTATGGATGTGGCGTTTGAGGGCGCTTCACTTGCACAGGTGATGGACGAAGTGCTAAAAGGCAAAGGTCTGCAGTGGACGGTTCGCGGCAAGAATGTCCTTGTTCAAAAAAAGGTCGCTCAATCTGGTGATGGAATTTCAGCTAATGATAGCCACGCGCGGCATGAAGTAAGGGGGCGGGTGGTGGATAGTGTGGGCAATCCATTGCAAGGGGCATCGGTAAGTGTGCTTAAAGCAGAGGGAATACGTACGGCACTGCAAACGCTTACCGATAGGGACGGGTATTTTTTACTGCGCAATGTGCCTGAGGATGCGATGCTGGAGATTACGTTTGTGGGATATGTCACCGAGAGAGTACCAAGCGCACCTCAAATCGACACGGTGATATTAGCGAATTCGCAATCGAGTTTAGACGAAACAGTGGTGATGGCTTATGGTACCACAACACGTAGGTTTAATACTGGCAATATTGCTAAACTAAGCGCCGAAGAAATAGCTAAACAACCAGTAGCCAATCCACTATCTGCCTTAAGCGGACGGGTACCCGGCCTGGTAATCACACAAAGTAGCGGGGTAGCTGGAGCAGGAATTCGTGTACAACTGAGAGGGCAGAACTCTTTGTTTCAAGGGTCGCAGCCATTGTTCATTATTGATGGCGTCCCTTTTGCTAATGGAAATAATGCAATCAACCAGCTCAATTCGGCCGCAGGAGCTGCTTCGGAAGGGGCGGGTATGAGCCCTTTCAATCTCATAAATCCGAACGATATTGAAAGCATCGAGATACTCAAGGATGCAGATGCTACCGCTATCTATGGTAGTAGGGGAGCCAACGGCGTCGTATTAATTACTACAAAGAAAGGACGGCAGGGTAAGGGTACCTTAGGACTTAACTTTTATAGTGGCTTAAGTACACCTACACGCAATATGCGTATGCTAAATACGCAAGAGTATCTTATGATGCGTAGCGAGGCCTTTGCAAACGATGGATTAGAGCCTACTACGGCGAATGCACCCGACCTGCTCTTATGGGATACTACGCGTTACACCGATTTCCGGAACTTGCTTATAGGCAATACCGCCGCAACGAACGATGTACAGCTATCGTATTCTGCCGGAACCAAGCAATCGCAGTTCTTACTTCGTGGGTCTTATCACGATGAAGCAAGCGTGTACCCTACGAGTTTAGGTGATACAAGGGGCGCATTGCATGCGCAGCTGGGCCATCAATCGGCCGATAACAAATTGAAATTGAATTTTACAACGTCGTTTTCGGTTAATAGAAACAACTTAACGGCTTCAGATTTGGCGGGTTACGTTAATACAAACCCCATGTTAAAACTTTATGATGAAAATGGGCAGCTTAATTGGGAAGAAGGGGGCATTTCATATACGGCTATGGGATTTCCGAATATGAATCCACTGAAGTTTCAGTACGAAACTTATGAGGGTAATTTTAAAAATCTGAATAGCAATATGGTGGTTGACTATCGCTTGCCATACCACCTGACCCTCAAAGTTAGCTTAGGTTACAATATGATGCTGAGCGATGAATTAAGTACTTTTCCCTCGTCTTCATTGAATCCTTACAATAATTTAAAACCATCAAGTAATTTTGGTAACCGCAGTTTGAACAGTTGGATTGCGGAGCCTCAGTTAACTTATGAAAATCAATGGGCGGTATCGAAAGTTAATGTATTGCTTGGCGCAACTTGGCAAAACCTTGTATCTAAAGGCAGTACTACCTATGCCGCTAATTATAGCAACGATCTGCTGTTGGAGAGTATTGCAGCAGCAGGAAATATCACGGCAAGTAATTCGCATACTCAGTATCGCTATCAGGGAGTCTATGCGCGTATAAATTATAATTTACTGGGGCGTTATGTGTTGAATGCCAGTGCCCGTCGTGATGGCTCTAGCCGATTTGCACCGCAAAACAGGTTTGCGAATTTTGCAGCGCTGGGTGCGGCCTGGTTATTGTCTGAAGAAGATTTTTTTAAAAATCGAATACGTTTCCTTTCATTCGCAAAGATCAGAGCTAGCTATGGTATTACCGGCAATGATCAGATAGGCGATTATCGGTATTTGGACACCTGGACACCTGCAGTGGGAAGCAATTATCAGGGCGTTGCCACGCTTAATCCAACGGCTTTATTTAACCCCTCTTATGCATGGGAGAAAAACAGGAAGCTTGAGGCAGCGCTAGAGTTGGGTTTGTTGAATAACAGGATACTATTATCGTCTACTTTTTACCGAAATATCTCAAGCAACCAGCTGGTTAACTATACGCTGCCCACACAAACGGGCTTTGCATCTGTATTGGCGAACTTAAATGCTAAGGTTCTGAACCAAGGATGGGAAGGGCAGCTCGAAACGAAGAATATACAAGGTAACCATTTTTCGTGGAACACTCTTTTTAACGTGACGCTACCAAGTAATCGCCTCTTGGAGTTTCCGGGGTTGGAACAATCAAGTTACCGGAACGTGTATGAAATCGGTCAACCGCTTTCGATAAGCAAAATGTACCACTATCTAGGCGTTAATCCGCAAACGGGACTTTATGAAGTGAGGGATGTAAATGAAGATGGCGTATATGATATGGCCGATCGTACGAATTTAGTTAATACGGAACCTAAGTTTTATGGTGGATTGCAAAATTCCTTTCGGTATAAAAGCTTTCAATTAGACGTGTTTTTTGAATTTAGGAAGCAAATGGGCAGAAACTATCTAAGTAATCTCGGATCGATTGTTCCTGGCTACCGCTATTACAACCAACCGGCTATTGTATTGGAAAGATGGCAAAAACCGGGTGATGTTGCCGATATCCAGCGTTTTACCGCTAACAATAGGGATGCACTGCTTGCTGCTTCGCAAATGCGCCTCTCAGACGCCATATTTTCCGATGCTTCTTTCTTGCGCTGTAAAAATTTTGCAGTTTCTTACTTGGTACCTGCACCTATAGCAAGCCGTATAAAGCTTGCGACGTTACGTGTTTATGCACAGGCGCAAAATCTATTTACACTGACTAATTACGTGGGAGGTGATCCGGAGAATCAGAATTTTCTAATACTGCCACCTTTACGTACCATCACTTTAGGCCTTCAATTGACGATTTAAATGTATTCTATGAAATATTTATTCTTTATTGTAATCTTTTTTTGGAGCTGTACGGGCTTCGTTGATATCGACCCACCTTCACAGCTGGTTCAAACGAAGGAGATCTTTAAAACCGACGAAACGGCACTCTCGGCGGTGAATGGTGTATACGCGCAAATGCGCTATGCTAACCTCGCGTTTGCAAATGGTGCTATGAGTGTATATCTGGGCTTATCGGCTGATGAGCTGGAAAATCCGGGAGCAAGTTCCGTATACGCTCCTTATCAGGATAATGCGCTACAGAGCGAAACAACCACACTGAACACAACTTTCTGGACAGAGCCTTACCATTTGATTTATAGGACGAATGCAATAATGGAAGGGCTTTCTGAAAGCACGTCGGTTACTGAATCGGCAAAACGGCAATTTACGGGAGAGATGCTTGTAGTACGCTCGCTTTGTTATTTCTATTTGGTGAATGTATTCGGAGATGTCCCTTTAATCCTTAGTACTGATTACAACGCTAATGCTCAGTTACCTCGGGCACCGCTGCAGGAGATTTATGAACGGATGATTGCTGATTTGGAAGCTGCCATACCGTTGTTAAGCGATACTTATCCAAGTGGTGGTAAACTTCGACCAAATAAAGCTGTAGCTAAAGCATTACTGGCCAGAATTTACCTGTACACGGAAAAATGGCAGCAAGCTGTTTCCTTGGCCGAAGAACTGATCAAATCAGGGCAATTTGAGCTTAACCAAAATTTATCGCATGCTTTTGCGATTAATAGCACGGAAACTATTTGGGAAATAGCCAGCAGAAATGAAAGCAGTAACACAGCGGAGGGAATCAATTTCGTGCCTCACTCGGAAACAGTAGTTCCGGCTTTTACGCTTGCTACAAGCTTAATAGTCGATTTCGAAGATACGGATAAGCGTTTTCAGGATTGGGTAAATGTAAATGTGGTAAATGGCAAAATCTATTACTATCCGTTTAAGTATCGAAACAGAAATTTCAGTACTCCCGTAACCGAATATAATGTCGTTTTACGCCTGGCGGAGCAATACCTGATAGCTGCGGAAGCTAATAGCCACTTGGAGAAGCTATCTGAAGCAATGACCATGCTGAATCTAATTCGAGAGCGAGCAGGAATCAAGCCTTATGACAGGGAGCTTTCTAAAGAAGCCTGTTTAATGGCAATAGCAATTGAGCGGAGAAAGGAATTCTTCGCCGAGTGGGGACATCGCTGGCTCGATTTGAAGCGTACGAAAAGCATTAATGCTATACTGGAACAGAGGAAACCCTCATGGCGTCCCGAAGCAGCACTTTTTCCTATCCCTTTTAATCAAATACTTACTAACAGTAACCTTTTACAGAATGCAGGTTATTAAAACTATTGAATATGTTGGCCTCTTTTAAACGTAAATTGATACTCTTTTTTTGTGGATCGTTCCTCTTTTCTTCTCTTTTGGCGCAAGAGTTGCAGGTAGGCGATCAAATACCGGATGTTGATTTTAACGATATCTGGAATTGGAATAGCTCCTCCTTGCGATTGAACGAATTTAAAGGAAAGCTGATAGTTCTTGATTTTTGGGGAGTGTTTTGTGTGCCATGCTTGGAGGGCTTCGCTAAAATCGACTCACTTCAAAAAAAGCTGCATAATAAGGTGCAGTTTATCGCAGTTAATAAAGGCTTCGGGGTTGATTCCACGCAAAGCTTCTTTAAATATCACCCTAAAGTACATCGGCCTTCGATCCCATTTATTACGAATGATACGCTCCTTCACCGATACTTTCCGCACCAGGGTAATCCTTATTACGTTATACTTGATCAAAGCGGAAAGGTTCTGATCAAAGCAGATTATTTTGAATTTGCAGAAAAGACTTTCGAAGAGCTTTTAAAAGGTAATACCGATGGGGTAGTACCCGAATATGATCGTGTTGAGGTGAATACCTTATTTGATTCACCGTGGGACGGAATGGTCGATTTTGCATCCTATATTGTACGGGCACCGCTTGAAAGTGGCTTGAATATAGAGAGTGGTTCGCCTAATGGCAAAAACCTTGTTGAATCAGGTTCGATAGAACAGCTCTATCGTTTTGCCTTTGAAAACTTGTACGATAAAAAGTTAGAATTGCACCGACCTGGTAGGGTGCAGCTATTGGTTGGAGACAAGGATCGATTTACTAAACCTAGTGGCATCAACGGTTTGGCACGTTTTGCATGGATGAGGGAAAACTATTACAGATATGTATTACGGGTGCCTGAAAAATATACAAAAAACCCTTACCAATTGATGTTGGAGGATTTGAAACGTTATTTTAATGTAGAAGGAAAAATAGTAACCCAATCGGTTGACCATTTGGTGTTAATAAACTCGAAAGATGCCGAGAAACTTCTTCGTACCAAGGGTGGCGATCCCAAATTTACCTTTTTAGGAAACTCGCTGCGGATGCGCGATAACGGTCCGATAAGAGAGATTAGAAATTTGCCATATGCAAGATTGTCATCTGCTATCAAATCGCGGGTCGAAAATATATTGGGATTACCTTTTGCAGATGAAACTGGGATAACCGAAAATATTGACTTTGCCATGAAGGGTACCGATCTGGACAATTTAACGTTGGAAATATTAAAAGAAAATTTAGAAAGGTATGGATTAACGTTGATAACAAAAAAGCTACCTGTACGTGTATTGGTACTGAAAGAAGTCCCATAAAGCGCAGCTATTCTCACCGCCCGGGCGGCGGCAAGTACACGTCGTCAGGTATTGACGGTTTGCCTTGCCCACGGCGACTTTCATGAGACGAAGCTTGCCCTCGCTCTGCTTTTTGTCTATGTCCGGGAGTGGCCTCATCGGCCCGGGTGCATATCATGCATATGCGTTTGATAATTTCGTGCTAATACCGTACTTTTCCGCCGTGGGAATTGCCAACCGATATTTTCAGCAGTTCAAGGCCGGTCAGCCGCAGGGCCTGGATCACTATGTCCAAGAGCATATCCGCCCGCTTACGCTGTTTGCCGCTAAGTTGGTGAGGAGCGAAGCGGTAGCGGAGGAAATTACCGGTGACAGCTTCCTGAAGCTCTGGGATGCTAGGGGCAGGCTGGAAAGCCCCGATCATATCCGGTCGTTCCTCTACAGGATCACCAAAAATGCCTGCCTGAACTACCTCGATTCTCCCCAAAATCGCGTGCAATATGAATGTGACTTTGACGAGAATCTAACGGTTCCCGATGGGGACACGCTTACACAGATGGTTCATGCCGAATTAATGCAGCTGCTATATGACGAGGTAGAAAAACTGCCCGGTCAGCAGGCGACCATCTTTCGCATGAGTTATCTGGAAGGTTATAGTACCGAAGAAATCTGCACAGCGCTGGGTACCACCGCCAACAACGTCTTTTACGCTAAAAGCAAGGCACTGGCCACGCTAAGGCAGGTATTCAAAGATAAGAATATGCTGATTTACTTGGTATTGATCAAACTGATGTGTTAAACGTAAAAAAAATAAATTTTCACTAAGATTTCCGCACGAATCCTGTATCTACTCATAGAAACAGGTGATAAATATGCAGGCCCCCCGACAAATTGCTGCCGTGATCCGGAAATATCTCCGCAACGAGTTGACCGAAGCTGAAGAAGCAACGCTTCAACAATGGTTGGATGCCGACCCGGCACGGAAATCTTATCTAAACAGCGTCATTGAAGGAGATGGTTTGTTGGATGATCTCAGGCTGTACCATACCCTTTGGGGCAAAGACCATGGCGATGCCCGCATGGTTCGTATCCACCAACGTATCCATCAAGGTCTATCGCAGCAGTCGGTCCCATCAAAAATATATCGTCCGCTCAAATGGTTACCCTACGCTGCTGCGGTGCTTATTGCAGTGTCTGCCACCGCCTATTTTTTTCTTGATGATCCCGTTGTCGAACAGCAAATTGCAGTAGTTAACGCGGAAGCAATCGTGCCCGGCGGCAACCGTGCTACTCTCACGTTTGCCAATGGCCAGACGATTGATTTGAGCGCGGAGCAGGGCGGAATTGTGGTGGGCGACGGCGTTACGTACCTAGATGGAACGGAGATTTTAGACGACAAACAGGCAGTCAGAAAGGAAAGTCTCGCGTCTGGTGTCTCGTATCTATTGTCTTTAGCCACCCCCAAAGGAGGCATTTACCAAGTGACCTTGCCAGATGGTACAAACGTATGGCTCAATGCCGCCTCCACGCTGAAATACCCATCGCAGTTTGATGATAAGGAACGGGTAGTGGAATTGGCGGGAGAAGCATACTTCGAAGTTAAACCGACACCCATGTCCCAACCTTTCAAGGTAGTTACCCCCGGTCAGACCGTCCAAGTCCTCGGCACGCACTTCAATATCTCCGCTTATCCCGATGATCCCGAAACCAAGACCACATTGGTAGCGGGCAAAGTAAAGGTGTCGCTTGCCGGCAGCCGGCAGAAAAGTGCATCTGACTCCCGGCTCCGGCCCGCAGACTACGTGCTCCGGCCCGGTGAGCAGGCCATAAATCGCGGCGCGCAGATCCAGATCGTGGATGTAAACACCGACCAATATACCGCGTGGCGCTCCGGCCGTTTCAGCTTCAATGGCAAGCCCTTTGACCAGATCATGAAAGAGATGGGGCGTTGGTATAACTTCACGGTCCGGTATGAGGGAGATATACCACCTGATCGGTTCTTGGGTGATGCCTACCGTACTGACAACCTTGGGACGGTGCTCCAGTTTTTGGAAACCAGCAACATCCGTTATCGGGTTGAGCAGGCATCAGCTGACAGCTATTTATTGATCATAAGCAACGGAAAGGAGGCAACAAAACCCTGACGATCGGCCTTTTGGCCACTAGGAGGTCGCCACAAAAAAAAACACAACAGCGACGTGGGCTAGCGTCAAAAAAACAAGGGAAGTGCGCTCAACACCTCCCTCAAATGGCCTGGATCGTACCGTTTTTGTTTCACCATCCAAACACTAAGCAAACTTAATGAAAATACGTTACTTATTAAGAGTAATGAGGCTACTTGTACTCTTTTTTGTGGCCGGATTGATGCACCTCAGTGCCGCCACCTATTCCCAATCGGTTACGCTCCACGCCAAGCGCGCTACGCTGACTGATGTCATCCAAGCGATACGGCAACAAACGGGCTATGCCGTATACGCCAACGTTTCCCACTTGGCGGAAGCCAAACCCGTTTCCATTGATGCAGACCAAATGCCGCTGGAACAATTTATGACCCTAGTTCTGAAAGACCAACCGTTGGAAGCCAAAATAGCAGATAAAACCATTATTCTCGCACGGAAAGCGACTACTCCGGCCCCGTCAACACCACCGCTCATCCTTGCCTACCCCGAGGTGCGGGGTAGGGTAGTGGATAGCTTGGGCAACCCCTTGGAAGGCGCAAGTGTGCGTGTGCTCAACGCCGAAGGCAAGCGTACGACCTTGCAGACCCTAACCGACCGCGATGGGTATTTCCTTCTCCGCAATGTGCCCGAGGATGCGAGCTTAGAAATTACGTATATAGGACACCTGAAGCAAACAATAGCGGCTGGAGCCGTGGTTGGCAATGTGATGCTGAAAACCACACAGTCGGAGCTTGAAGGAGTGGATGTTGTCGTTAACACGGGATATCAGAGCTTGTCAAAAGAGAGAGTCACTGGTTCATTCGATTTCATCAACAACCGGGCATTTAACGAACAAGTAAGTACTGATGTACTAAGCAGACTTGAAGCGATAGCCTCCGGTCTATATGTAAACAGAACAACAGGTTTTGGACAAGGTATTACTGTGCGGGGTATCAGTACCTTAAGTGGCCCAAGGTCACCATTAATAATTATTGATAATTTTCCTTATGAAGGGGATTTGTCAAACCTTAATCCAAATACCATTGAAGACATTACCATATTGAAGGATGCGGCTGCATCTTCAATTTGGGGAGCAAGGGCCGGAAATGGCGTCATTGTCATCACGACCAAGAAACCAAGTAAAAATACACCGTTAAAGATCGATTTCAACACGAATATTACCATTGGAGAGAAACACAATCTTGGATACCTTCCACAGATATCATCAAGCGACTTCATTGATGCTGAGCTGATGCTGTATGCGAATGGTTTTTACAACAATGATTTAAACTCAATAGCCAAGCCTGCCCTTTCACCGGTTGTGGAAATCCTTGCCGGCGCAGATGGTATTATGACCGATGGACTGCGTGAAAAAATTGATGCATTTAGGCAATATGATGTCAGGGATGATTTTGCCCGGTATATTTACCGTCCTTCCCTTAACCAGCAGTATTCTCTTGGTTTTAGCGGTGGCGGGGAAAGACATTCCTGGTTGTTCACCACGGGGTATGATAGTAATAAAGACAATCTTGAGGCACGGTATAACCGTTTGAACCTTCGGTTTAGTAACAACTATGAAATCACAAAAAGAATAAATTTAAGCGCCGGTTTAAACTATACAAACAGTATCGCCGAAAGCGGACGTTTAGGTTACGGACAAATCAGCACCAAAGGCAGCAATTCATTATATCCTTATGCAAGGTTTGCGGATGATGAAGGGCATCCCCTGGCAGTCAATAAGGGGTATAGCGGTCCATACCTCGAAAGTATAAAAAACGTTGGGCTGCTGGATTGGAAATATTATCCCCTGGACGACTATAGGTATATTAAAAACACGAACAACCTAAATGATCTGGTGATAAACACTGCGCTTGATTACCGTGTCGTTGGCGGCCTGAAGGTTGGGGTTCAGTACCAGTATGAGAGGCAGGGAATTAATACCGAAAATAACAATGGTGTCAACAGCTTTTTTACGAGGGACCTCATTAACCGTTTTACGCAAATTAGTGAGGGAGACGTAATACGAAAGATCCCATATGGCGATATATTGGATTTGACAAACCAGGTGCTCAACTCTCATCAGGTACGTGGGCAGCTAGACTATTCAAGAACGTGGTCCCGTCATAACATAGCCCTATTGGGAGGAACAGAGATACGGAGGGCCTACGGCGATAGTTATAGAAATCGCACATATGGATATAATGGCGAGAATAAGAGTTACGGTGTAGTGGACTATACCCGAACCTGGCCCACTTATGTTACGGGATCAAGCAGCTACATCCCGTCAAACACATCTTTCGATGGACATGATAATCGCTATGTCTCTTTATATGCCAACGGAGCATATACTTTCATAGAAAGATATATAATTACATTAAGTGGGAGAAGAGATGCATCAAACCTGTTCGGTGCAAGCACCAACAATAAATGGCAACCACTATGGTCGGCAGGGATGGGTTGGCTTGCTTCAAAGGAAAGCTTTTTGAATTTCAATTGGTTAGACAATCTCAAATTTCGGATTACATACGGATTCAGCGGAAATACCGATCCGGCGAGATCGGCGGTTACCACAATCTACAATATGGGATTGTCTGAATACCTTCTCTCCCCTTATTACATGTTTCAACAATATGCAAATCCGGAACTGAAATGGGAAACCGTAAAGCAGGCTAATTTTGCCCTTGACTTTTCCATCTTGGGCGGCCGCGTTTCCGGCTCCTTCGATTATTACACAAAAAAGGGTAAAGATCTCTTCGGTGTAGTTCCCATCGACTATACCGCAGGGGTGGGAAGACAGATAACCAAAAACGTTGCCTCCATTAAAGGGAATGGGTTTGATCTGATATTAAATACGGTAAATCTTAGGAAAAGTGGTTTCGAATGGCAAAGCAATCTCAATGTAAGCAATCACGTCGATGAAATAGTTGAATACTACCTCGGCAATGTTCAAGGCAGGAATTTCGTGAACACCGGTTCTCCTCGTGTATCCGGAAAAAAGGGGAACAGTATCTATAGCATCTATTCTTACCGGTGGGCCGGATTGGACGGTCAAACCGGGGAACCGCAGGGATATCTCGATGGGGAAATCAGCAAGGACTACAGCCAGATAACCGGAAATGGCACTGCAGTTGATGACCTTGTGTATCATGGCTCCGCTTTGCCCCGCTTTTTCGGTTCTTTCGGCAATACATTTACCTGGAGGGATTTTTCCCTGACCGCAAGAATCCTCTTCAAATTCAACTACTATTTCAGAAGGGAAACCATTAACTATGCAAATCTCTACAGCAGCTGGCAAGGGCACCGTGATTTTTCCGATCGATGGCAATCGGCAGGAGAAGAGAACCGGACGGACATACCCGCGATGATCTATCCGTTGCCCAACGGCATGGTAAATTTCTACACAAATGCGGAACCCTTTGTGGAAAAGGGCGATCATATACGTTTACAGTATATTACGTTCAATTACACATTGAGCAAAAAAAGGTTTGCCAAACTACCGATGTATGCACTTGATCTGTACCTGAATGCAAACAATCTAGGAATAATCTGGAAAGCCAACAAAGCAGGAATCGATCCGGAATATCCAATCAATAGTTCAATCCCTCCATCGAGGACAGTATCCATTGGGCTGAAAGCAACGTTTTAGAACTTTAATGAATAAGCGAATGAAACCTGCATAAATTGCCATCAATAAAAGAGCATGAATAATATATGCAAGCTTCATTGCCACTAAAAAGCAATTTATTCTGATGAAAAATTATAGACATATCATAAAGGGTTTAGTGACACCCATTGCTGTTCTTTTATTTAATTCCTGCGAGAAATATCTTGATCAGAAGCCTGACGACAAACTAAGTACTCCGACAAGCTTAGATGAATTACAGGGATTGTTAGATAACTACTCGATACTCAACCAGGTAAGCAGTGGTTCGGGAGAGGCAAGTGCTGATGATTACTATCTTACAGATGCTGATTGGAAAGGACTTTCGCAGGAAAATCATCGAAGATTGTATTTATGGGAAAAGGACTATCTGTTTAATCTGAACGGTTCAAATGAATGGACGGTCAATTACCAGGCGATATATTATGCAAACAGCGTGTTGGAAAATCTAACAAAAATTCCGGGAGGGGACAGGTTAAAAAGAGCCGATATAGCGGGACAGGCTTACTATTATAGGGGACAGTATTTTATGCGGACCGCATTTCTATGGGCACCTGTGTATGATGAAAGTATATCCGGTGAGCAGATGGGAATACCTCTGAGGCTGTCGGATGACTTCAATGCCCCCTCCGTTCGTGCCTCTTTAAAACAGACCTATTTACAAATTATAGAAGACCTCAAAAAAGCATCCGGGCTACTCCCGGTCTCTACTGCTCATCCCGCAAGACCGGGTAAAGCGGCGGCTTATGGACTTCTTGCCAGGGTCTATCTTTCTATGGGACACTACGAGGAAGCCGGGCTTTATGCTGACTCCTGCCTGATGTTAAAGAGTGATCTGATGGATTTTAATTCCCTTGACCCGTCGCTTAATTATCCGATTGGTCAGTTCAATAAAGAAGTCATACACTGGAACCGGATTTTGGCTCCGGCACCGATAGAAAATAGCAGAGCGAAGATCGTAGATGAGCTTTATGACCAATATGAAGATAATGATCTACGAAAGGGAATATTTTTTGGGTTTAACTCCGACAGTACCGTGTTTTTTAAGGGATCTTATGAAGGCCTTTCAACTCCCTTTGGAGGAGTAGCTACCGATGAGCAGTTCTTAATCAAGGCCGAATGTTATGCAAGGTTGGGTGAAAGTGGGAAGGCGATGGAAATCATGCGGACATTGTTGGCTAATAGATACAGGTCGCATGGTCCTGATCCGCTATCCAATGTTTCAAACCTGCTGGATTTCATATTGAAAGAAAGGAGGAAAGAACTGCTAATGCGTGACCTTCGATGGATGGACCTGAAGCGGTTAAACCGCGACGGCGCAAACATAACGGTTAAAAGGACGATGGAGGGAAAGGAATACATCCTACTGCCAAATGATCCCCGTTACGCATTACCCATTCCAGAGGATATTATAGAGATGACAGGAATGCCGCAAAATTCACGAAACTAAATGAGCTATGTTATTTTTAAGGAAATTAGGTGTGCGAACCGCTAAAGTGACTGTCTTCACGCTATATGCAATTGCCTGTATACGATTAGCGCCCGCCCAAACGCTTCCCATGAAGGCGCTGACCATAGGTGAAAGCATTCCAGCAGAAATACGAAGCGCTAAATTCCGCTCGGTTAGCAATATTTCCGGTGAGTCAATCGTCAAGTTAGACCAGTATGCTGGTCAGGTATTGATCATTGATTTTTGGGGGACATGGTGCAGCAGTTGTATTGCTGCAATGCCTAAGTTACATCAGTTGGAAGAGTATTTTCAGGGAAAAGTTGCTGTTCTGGCAACTACTCCGGAATCAGGTGAAAAGGTAACTCCATTTATGAACAAGAATAGTATAATCAAAAACTTAAATGTAAATACAATAGTTGGCGATACGATTCTTTCAAAATTATTTCCTCATAAAACTGTACCCCACTACGTTTGGATCGACGAAACCGGAATAGTTCGCGCTTTTACTTCTGTTGAAGCTATAGAAATTGAGGGGGCAAAGAGGATAATCGAAGGGAGAGCAGACGATATTATTATGAAAGTTGATGTAGACAGGTCTAAACCTCTTTTTACAGCCCCTACATTACCCGAGCGTTTATTAGCGCAATACTCCATTTTGCTAAAAGGGAACCATCCTGGTTTGCCCTCCGGGGTTTTATATCCAGAAGATGAAAAAAGCATTGGTATAGTGATCACTAATTCGTCGCTGAGGTACCTTTATGAACTTGCTGCCAAAAAGCTATATAACATTTCTCCCAAGCTAGTTTTTATCGATACAAAAATTTCAAGGGCGGTTGAAAGCCCCATGGATAAAGAAAAATTGCCACAATGGAAAGAGGAAAATTATTATTCCATTGAATTGCGGGTTCCCAAGCATCTCCAAGATAGCCTTTACCATAGATTTCTTGAATATCTTAATTCGTATAGTGGTTATTTTGGGAAATCGGAAAATCGGAAAGTAGAATGTCTGGTTTTAAAATCAACGAAGAACGCCCATCGACGATTGAAAAGCTCAGGAGGGGAGACAGTGAATAACCACAATTCCGAAACAAAAAAATTGGTTATTCAAAATAATACCATAGCTGCTTTGGTTGGTCGATTATATAACACATTGCCGGATTACGTCGTTGATGAAACAAATATCAAGTATAATATTGATTTAGAGATATCATTGAATGATATCGACCTGTATGAAATTAATAAAGAACTGAAAAAATACAATTTAACATTGTCTAGGGATTTTCGAGAATTAACTATTTTTAGTATCCGTTAGAAGATGGACTCGTTCGGAAAGGTGTTCCTTATCCTTCCGACAACGCTTCTTGAAACGTTGCGGAACTTTGTAACGCCAAGGGAAAGGTACCGCCCGCGGCGGGGAGTATGGTTTTTTATTTAACATTTTTAATGAGAATTAACATGGCAATTAAGTATAATATTCTGGAAATCGGCAAACCGGGAGATCCGGCAGCACCGAAGAAATTCTATGCACGGCCGGTCCATGCAGGAGAGATTACGATCGAGAACCTGCCGGCAGACATCTCGTATCCCTCATCGCTTACCGAGTCTGACGTCTATGCTGTTCTGTAGAGTTTGGTGCGCGAAATTCCGCGTAACATCTCCCACGGGTATATGGTCCGCTTGGGTAACCTCGGCGCATTCCGCCTAGAGAGCAACAGCACAGACTGCGACATGGAGGAAGACATGACCGCAGCGAACATTTTCCGAAAACGCCTGCTGTTTTATCCCGGCAAGCATGTCAAAGCGGTGATCGATCGTCATTTCCTATTGGTCTTAACATAACTCACTGTTCTTGCGTCAATTTTGTCATATTCCTTATGAGTACCGAACCATACCACAAATACAATCTTTATCGATATTCAATATCGACGATCAGGCGATACCTATTATCATGGATATGGGCATAGCCCAACTGATGGTGGCAGTAAGGGAAAGTTTTCAGGAATAGTTGACATCCGATAACGGCCGCATCGCCGTGCCATAACGGAAAAGCGCTATCGTAAGCCGGAAATAACGCTACCTTTTTGGCGCATTGGCTTTTAACCGTGATACTCGCTGCGAGATTTGCTGCCGGGTATCTCCAAAGGATTGAAAATCTTCATCTGACGGTGGTTCGAGCAGATCGCGCGCTCCCAATGCGGCCATTTCGGGCGTCACATGGAAGGCATCCAAAATGATAGCGGGATAGAAGGCTTTGTCGGTCGTTTGTGAGCGTTGTCCCAGCCAGTTCAACGTGAAATAACGCAAATTCAACACGACAAACACGATATACCCTTCGGGCAGCAGTTTGCTGCATTGCCAATCGATTTCGGTATAGTCATGGTCGGTTTTTGCAACATCAAATCCTGCACAGTCTATGATGTACGCATTGCCTTCCCTAAAATCGAGCGCCGTAACGAAAATACCGAAACCGCAATTGGGCCGCAAGAAATTCGGCGGATAAACGATATCGTCCGCTGGAATGAAAGGCCCTAGCTTGAATCGGATGGTGCCGTTGGGCGCCACATTAAAGGACGGCGGTACAGCGACAAGTTTTTCAAATAGTGCGTTCTCGTTAAATGAAAACCCCTTCAATTGGTTGAGGTCAGCATCGTGGAGATCCCGTTCGCCAATCTCCGATTCGGCCGTACGGATGCAGGCCGCTACCTTCGCCGTGAGCCGCCGTACCATATTGCCGTCATATTCCTCATATACGTTATCGAAAATGCTGCGTATGAATTTAGCTTGCCTCGCAGCCAGGCCAAATTCGAGTGCACTCAGTTTTGTGGAAAGCGTCTGTTTCACTCGTTTGGGCGCAATTTGCATGATTTGCTTTTCTTTATATCCCCGGTAGACGATGTTGTCGATTTTGCCCCGGATTTTCCCGTTTTTATCCCGTAATGCCATGATAATGGTTTTGACGTGTTTTTAATTATGTTATCTTCGTATGTCAACTACCGTAAGACCTGTGGTTACCTTTCTTTTCTGCCGCGTAAAGCTCCAAGCAAGGCCATGTTCGATATACCTTCGCCATGTCTAAATTGCGTAACCATAAACAATCCATAATGACTCCATAAATAATGCCCAAATAATGGATTCATCATGGACTCTTTATGGACTTATTATGGACTCATCCCGAAGGAATCTCCCGGAAATCGCGAAGCTCGTGTATTTATGTATCGAACAATCATTAGGGTACGTTCAGGGCATCGGTAGACGCTACCCAAAATTAAACAATCGATACCGATTATCCAAATCTGTTTCAGCACAAATAGGTCATCACGGCTCTTGTGTTGATGGCTTCGCTATTGTGCATCGGCTTCTTCTTTCACCGTCTTCCGCCGTATTGCAAATAACCGCCGGAAATACTCTTGAAAGGTATAAAATTCCTGCCGATAGACCAACCCCAAGGCGCTGACATAATTTTCATTCATTGTCAGTGGCAGGAAGTTGCGGCTGTTCAACCGGTTTGAACCGCGTAGCACCAGTCGCCCATCCTTGCGGATGAGGTACAGCAATTCGGCATCGGTGACAACGCGATCGCTGAATACATTGAGGTCATTAAGATTCCGCCTGTCGGTGACTCCGCCGGTAAAAATCAATCGGTCGTTAAAAAACCTGAATGACGCACTGGCGTCGTTGAGTGACCGGATATTGAGATCGACAAAATTTAAGTTGAGCGACTGGGCAATGAGATTGTTGAGCTGATTGAAAGCAAGCTCCGTGCCGGCACTCAGCAGCGTGTTATTCAGTTCCCTGCTGAAGTCGGTAGCCGAACCCGGGGCAAAGCTGCGGCGCACGATAAGGCTAAGCGCCTGTTGGTTGATGTTGTTAATGTCGCTAAGGTAACTCTGAAGCTCGTCTTTCACATACGGATCATTTGGGAAGTTGAGCGCAAACGTGATATCCGGACGCATGAGGTTGCCGTTAAGGTTCATAACGGCTTGGGCCAATACGCGTTGTTCCACAGTTTCCCTGCCCGCGGCATTGTACAACGGGGCAAGGCTGGTACGATGTCCATAGACGGCCGAAAGGCTGATCGTAGCATCAGCGGGCTGCCCTGTCCAACGGATCGTCCCCCCCTGATTGATGTCAAAGATCTTATTGATGAAGTCCTGTGCGACAAAGGTGAATTTGCCCGTATTTATCGAATAATCACCGAACATTTCGAAGTCGCCGAGACTGGAAATGCGTAGCGACAACAGCCCTTCTCCCCGCCCGGAAAGCTCGCCCAGGTCGGTATATAAACTGGCTTCCGCCTCTGGTGTGATCTGTAAATCCATGTTCATGCTCAACCCCTTGAACAGGCGTGATTGGGGACGCTGTGTGCCCGATGTATCATGGCTGACAAACCGGATAAAATCATTGTCGCTCACCGTACCCACTGCATTGAGCGGAATATGCAGGCTTGTCTTATCGTTTGTGCGGGCCTGCACATTAATGGTTATCGCGTTTGTCGGGCCATTGAATGTAAACCTTCCGGTGCCGTACGCGGTTCCATAATATAGTGAATTGTCCCTGAATGTGGTATTAAGCAGCAGGAAATTGGTAGCATCAACGGCGACGTCGATATCCGGTACCTGTGGATTGCTCATGTCCACTTTTCCGTTGGCGATGGCTTTATTATTTCCCGGGTCGGTGATCTCCAAATCGTTAAACATGATGGTACTGTTTGACAACGACACTTCGTCGTTGATACGATAAGGTGTTTTTAGGTAGTTGACCGTAAATCCGGCATGATGTAAGTAGCAGGTGCCATTTATTTGCGGTGCCAGCACCGAGCCGGAGATGCGGAGATTCGCAGAGACCGTGCCGCTGATATCCGAAACAAGGTTGCTGAGAAACGGTTGGAAAACGACCAGTTCGCTTTGGTTGAGCGTGGCCTTTACGTTCAATTTGTCTGTTGCAGCGGCGGCATTGTAGGTGCCGGTGGCGCTAAGGGTGTTCACTTGGCCATTGACCACTTCCAGTCTTACATTCACCAATTCGGTGGTCCGGTCAAAATCGGCCTGCAATAATACATCGCCCAGCGCAGTGCGGTTGAAGTGCACGCTCCTGGCTTCCATGTCGGCTAAAGCGTAGGGGTTTTTCAAGACGGACGAGACATCCATGCGGCCATTCAGTATCCCCTCAAGCTCGATGCCCGAGGGCAAGGTCAGGGAGTTCAGCGTTTTCAGGTCGAAGTTTTCGAAGGTCAGTAATGCGTTGTCACTTGGCGCGGATGAAATCGTTCCATCAAGTTGGACAACCTGATTGTCGTTTGAAATTTCGAGGCCATGTACGGTAACCTTGCCTTCATTGAGGTAAAACAAAGCCTTCTCATCGAGCCGCCATGGTTCCTTATTCAACACCAGTGCCGAAGGAAGCAACTGCATCCGCAAGGGTACGTTTCTTTCAAAATTTACCAACCCGTTTAAATCCAATTGGTTATGGGCTGTCACATCCGCAAGTTTCAAATTGAACAACAGGCTGTCATTTGCAATGACGTTCGCCAGATTTACGTTGTCTACATAGAGGCTGTCGGTGAGGCTCAGGCGATCGGCGGTAACCAGTAGCCGCAACATCCCTTCGCGCGTGGATTCGTCGATAATCAATCGTTTCAGGCTTATGTTGCCATACGACAATTGGGGGATCAGGAGGTTGACGTAAGTCGATGTGTCTGTCGTGGAAAAACGAGCCGTCATCGATACTTCGTCAGACAAGGTAAGCTTCGGCACGAACAAAGCGGCGACGGGCGCGACGTCTTTAAGGGTCACATTGAAATCAAATGCCTGTTTTCCGGTGGCTCCTACATCCCATCCCAAGGCTGGGACATAACGCATGGCATTGGCTTTGAAGTCGTCGGCCAGTGTATTTAAATCGACTGTTCCGGTTAAGGCCGCATCGGCGATGGTCGAACGCAGCTGAAACGTCCGTCCTGCTCCTAATCCTGCTGCGGTAAGTACCAGCGAGTCTACGGTATGTGTATCATCGCCCACCTGAAAGCTAACGTTATGCATAGCAACCGCGCCTTGGAGGGTATTTAACGTGTTGCCCGTCAACTGAGTCGTCAAGTCAGCCTCTTTAACCGTAACGGGATCATTTTCATACCAGTGGATGTTGCGCAGATGCGCGTATCTTACATGGGCATTAAATCCGTATTCAGGCTGTTGGGGGGAAAAGTTGATGTCGCTATCGACGGTCAACTGTAGGTTCGGGTCGTTTATCGCTGCATTACCGATAAACCGCATTTTTGCGAGCGCGCCCTTTGCGTCGATGTGGGAATAGCGATACCCCTTGAAGTCCAAGTGGCTGATATAGCCCGCCGCCCGGCTATCCATCTCGTCGATGACCAAGCCCGTGCCGGCTATCGTAACATCGAACCCCGTATGGCCAAGTTGCATCCCCGGAAACAATACCCCCACATTGAAATTTTCAGACGATAGCTTTCCCTGATAGCGCCCTCCATCACGGATGTCAAGGTTTATATCGGCAGTGATTGATCCTAGCGCGGTTTCAACCGTGCCGTCGGCAACGAAATCGTAGTAAAAGCCCTTGAGCGTACCCTGGTAAACGATGGTTTCCATCGGGTCGAACAGCGCTGGCAAAACCAATTCAGGCATACCACTGAGTTGAGGCACCAACGATTCGATTTCTTGGCTGCTGGTGACCAGTCGGCGGATTTGCATGGCAAACACCGTCTGGCTGATATCCGGTAATCCGGCAACGGTAACATCGCCATGTAATTGGGTATTGCTGCCGAGTTGCATGGCCACACGCCTGGCCACGAAGGAGGCGACTTGACCCTTAAACGTGCCCGAGAGTGCAACGTCAAAACGGGTGGTCGCAACGTTTGGCGCAAAAAATGCGATATCCTCAGAATGGAGCTGCGAGCGATCGAGATTCAATTCCACCGTAACATCGTGGACAAAATTGTTGAACGCCGAAAAATCATCATACTCGAGCCGGAGGTAATCCCGCAGCCGGCTCCGGTTGGTTTCGACATACAGCTCCTGCAGCTCAATACTACTCGTGTCTACCACCGCCTTTGCATTCATTTCGCGAAGGACAAACCCGCTTTTCTCGCGAAACGAAAGGTTTTTGATGGTTGATTTAAACAGATGATTGGTAAAATCGATTTCAGAAAAATTGCCCTTAAGCGCTGTCAGTTGAATATCTTTGAAATTGATGCCGCTTACAGCCGAACGGTCTTCCAGGTCCGTATACTCCAATGTGATATTGGATAGGTCCACGGAACTGATTTCCAACGATATATGCCGCTTTGAAGATTGCGACGGCGCGGTGGGGCGGAAGTAATCCAGAATAAACGAGAGGTTGCTGCCGTTTGCAGACCGTTTGAGATACAGGCCGCCATCAGCGAGTTTTGCATGTTTGACGACCACCCGGCCCTCACGCAGTGTCCATAAATCTACCGCTGCGGTCAGCTGACGCGAATACAACAGCGTGTCGCCGGTGGTGTCTGCTACAAATAGCCCATTAAGCACCAGCGAGGAAAACGGCCGGAAATATAAGCCTTCCAACGACACGGTGGTGTGCAGCTCCCGGGAAAGGTAGGCAGCGGCTTTTTTTGCGAAATAGGTCTGGACAGCCGGGTACCGAAGCGAATAGGTCAGCCCGGCAAGCAGTAGCAACAGCCCGGCCAGCGTCCATAACGTTATTTTTAATACTTTTTTTATATTTTTGTTTCGTTTAAACGTATCCAATATCGTGTCCCATGCCCGTCATCCTCGGTATCGAATCATCATGTGATGAAACATCAGCAGCCATTAGTATAGACGGAAAAATCCGATCGAATATTATTGCGAACCAGACCGTCCACGAAAAATTTGGCGGCGTAGTGCCGGAGTTGGCTTCACGCGCACACCAGCAAAACATCATTCCAGCCGTCGAGCAGGCCATTCGCGAGGCAAAAGTACATAAAAATGATATAGATGCGGTGGCTTTCACGCGGGGTCCGGGCTTATTGGGCTCGCTGCTGGTCGGAACTTCGTTCGCCAAAGCGTTCGCCCTTGCACGCCATATTCCCCTGATTGAAGTGAATCATATGCAGGCGCATATTCTCGCTCATTTTATAGAGGAGCCGGTGCCTGAATTCCCTTTTCTGTGTTTGACGGTCTCCGGTGGCCATACGCAATTGGTGTTGGTTAAGGACTACTTTAAGATGGAGCTGCTGGGGCAGACACTGGATGATGCAGCAGGTGAGGCATTTGATAAAACCGCCAAAATCCTTGGCCTTCCTTATCCTGGCGGTCCATTGATTGACCGCTATGCCCAGCAGGGCAATGCAAAGGCATTTGCATTTCCCGAGCCACAGATTCCGGGGCTTAATTTCAGCTTCAGCGGCTTGAAGACAGCCATCCTTTACTTCGTCCAGCAAAAGGAACAGGAGGCTCCTGGGTTTTTGCAGAGCCGGCTCCACGATATCTGTGCCTCGGTACAGGAACGTATTGTCTCCATTTTGCTAAACAAACTCAGGCGGGCGGCAGAGGAGGCCGGCGTGCGGGATGTCGCCATCGCCGGTGGAGTTTCCGCCAATTCGGGCCTCCGCAACAGCTTGATAACGCTGGGCGAACACTTGGGATGGCGGGTGTTTATCCCGCGCTTTGAGTATTGTACGGATAATGCAGCCATGATAGCGATTGCGGGGCATCATAAATATCGCGCCGGTGATTTTGTGGGGCAAGATGTGGCACCGCTGGCGAGATACAGTGTATAGCATCCGGCTGAAAGCCAATAAAAAACATATAGAAAAAATGAACTGGAAACCCAATGTCGACCGTTACGAAAACATGCCGTTCAACCGTTGCGGCAAAAGCGGGCTGAAACTTCCTGCTATTTCTCTTGGTCTGTGGAACAATTTTGGTGACGATGTGCCGCATCAAACCAAACAAGCAATATGCCGGCAAGCGTTGGACTTGGGCATTACTCATTTTGATCTGGCCAACAACTACGGCCCCCCGCCGGGAAGCGCCGAGCTGGCGTTTGGCCGTATACTGAAAGCGGATTTCGCCGGGCTTCGCGATCAGTTGGTCATTTCTTCGAAGGCCGGCTATGACATGTGGCCCGGCCCTTATGGCGAATGGGGGAGCCGTAAGTATTTAATTGCCAGCTGCGACCAAAGCCTGAAGCGAATGGGATTGGATTATGTGGATATCTTCTATTCTCACCGGTTTGACCCCGAGACGCCGCTTGAAGAAACCATGATGGCGCTGGATCACATTGTGCGTTCAGGCAGGGCACTCTATGTAGGCATTTCGTCGTATAATACGAAGCGTACCCGGGAGGCGGCGGCTATCCTCAGCGAGTTGGGTACGCCCTGTCTCATCCACCAACCCAGCTATTCCATGCTCAATCGTTGGATAGAAACGGACGGATTGTTAGCGGCGTTGGATGAGTTGGGTATGGGATCGATAGTCTTTTCGCCATTGGCGCAGGGCTTGCTTACCGATAGGTACTTGAATGGCATTCCGGCGGATAGCCGCGCCAATACCAGGGGCTTTTTTCAGCGAGCGTTTCTCAGCGAACAGAACTTGGCCAACGTGCGGGCACTTCATGCCATCGCACAGCGGCGAGGGCAAACACTTGCGCAAATGGCCATTGCTTGGGTGTTGCGGGATAGCCGTGTGACGTCGGCATTGATCGGCGCCAGCAGGCCCGAGCAAGTGGTTGATTGTGTGGGTGCGCTCAGCAAACTGGATTTCTCAGCGGATGAATTGGCCGAGATAGACAACCACGCCAAAGATGGCGCTATCAATATCTGGGCTAAATCGGCCGAATTGGAATAGCCCAGCTATCGCAATGGCTCACTATGCGCAGCGTACTCCAGTTCCTGGATGAATTCTTTTCCCCATCGTTCGATATCATAATAAGAAATGATTTCGTACAGCCTTCGCATGCGCAATACACGCTCGCTCTTCTCCATGTGGATGGCATGCAGTAAGCTGTCCTTGAGGTTTTTAGCATCATAGGGGTTGGTCAGTACAGCGTAAGGGAGCTCGACAGACGCGCCGGCAAACTCCGACAGAACCAATACACCGTCGGCGTCTTCCTTCTGGCCTTGAACGGCTACGTACTCCTTGGCTACGAGGTTGAGCCCATCACGCAGCGGGGTGATCCATGCGATATCAGCAATGGCATAGTAGGTGACCACCTCTTCAAATGGTACAGAACGGTAAAAATACCGAATGGGCGTCCATTCGAGGTTGGAGTACCTGCCGTTGATTTGGCCGACAGCACGGTCGAGCTCTTGCCGTATTTTATCGTATACTTTCATGCCCTGTGAAGGGGGCGTACAGATATTTATCAATTCGATTTTCCCGTGCAGTTCGGGATGTTCGTGCAATAGCTCGCCAAAGGCTTGTATTTTTTCAAGCGGACCCTTTACATAATCTAATCGCTCCACAGAAAGCACAATTTGTTTTCCGCTGGTGCGTTTTTCCAGGGTAGCAATGCGTTGTTTCGTTTTTTTGAGTGCATAGATGCGTTTGATATTGTCGACATTGATGCCCACTGGCTGAGCTCCCAATCGAATTAGGCGGTTGCCAACCTCGACTTTTTTGGTCATTTGGTCGATACCCAACGCGCAACTGTACGTAAGAAATTGCTTTGCCGCATTGACCCGTTCGATCACCTTTACAGGAGCATGGCTGCGCAAGACATCCACAAAATTCTCAACGTATCGAGGAATGTGAAAACTAACAAAATCGCACTGCAATAGGCTGCCGATGATTTCGCGTCGCCAGGGAATGATGTTGAAAACGTCTGCTGGTGGAAAAGCGGTGTGATGGAAGAATCCTATCTTTACGTCAGGGCGCAGCTGCCGCAGGAAGCCGGGCACCATCCAAAGATTATACTCATGTATCCAGACCAGCGCATCCTGGTCGGCTTCTTCGGCGATGCGGTCAGCGAATAACTTGTTGATTTTGACGTAATGCGCCCAATGGCTGTGGTTGAAGGAGGCCTTGTCTACAAACGAAAAGATCGTCGGCCAGAATGCTTCTTTTGAAAAAATGCGGTAAAAAAGGTCGATGTCCTTCTTGGAAAGCGGTATAGCCGATGCAATGAGATTGGGATACCGATCTTCATTGATGTATTCATTCCTGGCGAGGCCCGTTTCATGCTTTTCAACGACATCCTCGCCGATCCACACCCCGGATCGTCCTTTTTCGAAAAAGCCCAGCAGCGAGGGGATGATGCCATTCGGGCTTTTAGGCGGTACACGTCTTTCGACGCCGTCAACTACCTCTTTGTCAAACGGTAAACGATGATACACCATCAGCAATTGTGTTTCTCCCGATTGCTTGATTTTCTTTTTGGCCCCGGCCGTCAGGTAGAACTTCCTGAAGTCGGTGTAATGCTGGATAGCTTCGATGATGCCGCCAGCCCCCGGTGCCTCCGCCGCATACACCGTCGGATTGCCGGAGGTGGCCTCATACAAGGCTTCCTCGGCTTGGCCGACCACTACGCCTTTATATCCGGTTTGATACAGCGATAGGTCGTTCAGCGTATCGCCGGCGACCAATACCGCGTTATCGGCGATGCCGATGTGTTCGACCAATTGCCGAAGCGTACTGCCCTTACTTGTACCATTAGGCAGGATGTCAAGGTACTTGCCCGCCGAAAGCAATACATAGCAGTTCATGGCACTGGCGATGGCGTTGACAGCGTCTAAATCGGTGCTGTCATCATAATAAAATGAGCAGCGCCGTTGCTGCGGTACCTCCTGGAACCGCAATCCTTCGATGTTGCTAAAGGCCTGCTTAATGGTGAAAATACCGGGCCACTTGTCCTCTATCCCCGCTTGGATAGGTTCAACGGGTTCCAGTGTATGGCCATCTACGACGGTCGCACCAACGTCGCTGATGACGTAGGATGGACGTGGGATAATGGGATGATTGAGCAGTGGAAGAACGGTCTCCACGCCTCTTCCGGTGACGAAGACCAATTTGATGTTTTCATTTTGGCGGATAAGGCGATACAATTGAAGCCTATCAACACGTTTGCCGCCCAAAAAAGTACCATCGAGATCTGTAGCTAATAGCATCATATTGACTTGATTTTGGACCATTGCATGATGAAAGCGATAATGCCGCAATGGTGATGAAAGGTGGGCAAAGATAAGAATTTCTCAGGCCAATGGCAAATTTAATCGGCCTTGTCCTTAGCCTTCCACTGTTGGGCGAATGACTTTGGGGCGACGAAAGGCAGGTTTCTGCGCTTTCCCCAAGCCTTTTTGAAAAAACGGCTGAGCAGTATGTTTTTTAGTTTTCCACCTAATAAGTCGACTACCCAGCGCTTCGTCATGGCAAAAGTAAACCCTTTCCATGTTGCCTTCTCAGACTTGGAAACGATGTTGCTTGCTACTGCATCGCGCCGGTTGAGTAACAGCATCTGATGGATGTCTATTTTTACGGGGCACACTTCGGTGCACTTGCCGCACAGGCTTGAAGCATAGCTTAGGTGCTTGAATGCTTCCATTCCCCGAAGGTGGGGGGTAATGATGGAGCCAATAGGGCCGCTATAGGTGGTATTGTACGTATGACCGCCTACATTTTTATAGATAGGGCATCCGTTAAGGCATGCCCCGCAACGAATGCAGTACAAGCCTTGGCGCTGTTCCTTTTGTGCGAGCAGATCCGTACGGCCGTTGTCAAGTAGAACAACGTACATTTCCTCGGGCCCGTCGGTCTCGCCTTCTTGTCTTGGCCCGCCGATGATGCTGTTGTAGACCGTAAGCCGCTGTCCGGTGCCATGAGTAGCCAGCAGCGGCCAAAAGAGATCAAGGTCGGCCAAGGATGGAATGACTTTCTCTATGCCCACGATGGCGATATGTATTTTTGGAAATGTGGTGGTCAGCCGGGCATTGCCTTCATTTTCGGTAAGTGCGATGCTACCGGTATCCGCAATGAGGAAGTTGGCACCAGTAATACCCACGTCCGCTGCTGTGTACTGCTCACGCAGGAGCTTACGTGCCTGCAGGGTGAGGTCCTGTGCCGTAGCATCCGGCGGGGTGCCGAAATGCTGGTGGAAGAGCGCCGCGATATCCTGCAAGCTCAGGTGCATGGCCGGCGTCACAATATGGTATGGCTTTTGGTTTAACAGCTGCACGATGTATTCGCCCAGATCGGATTCCACCGTTTTTACACCTTTTCCTTCGAAAAAGTGATTCAACTCGATTTCTTCGGTGGTCATCGATTTGGATTTAACGACAGTCTTGGCGCCCGAGCGTTCCATGATTTTCCAGATTTCCTGGCGAGCTTCCTCGGCGTCGTTGGCCCAGATAACTTTGCCCCCTTTGCGCAGAAAGTTCGATTCGAACTCGGGCAATAGCTTGTCCAGGTTTTCCATCACTTTCCACTTGATGATATGGGCTTTCCGCTTGGCGTTTTCAAGGTGCTGAAACTGTAGCAGACCGCTTTGTACAGCTACGTCATATTTATCAATGTTGTAATTGATAATCTGCCGATGGCGCATGTCAAAGGCCTTTGCGGCACTGTCTTTCAGAAAAGTGGTTTCTTGTGCAGACGACATACGTATCGGTTTTTCTTATTATGATAACGTTAAAAGACGGAAAGTGTTGTGCCGGAGCTTAATGCCGGCACCGTCCGGGTCACTTGACCGAAATTGCCAGCTCGGCCAGCTGCCCGTCCGATATCGGCGCGGGTGAATCAATCATCACATCCCTCCCCGAGTTGTTTTTCGGGAAAGCGATCACATCGCGTATGCTATCGAGCCCCGCAAATATGGCCACAAGCCTGTCGAAGCCAAACGCAATGCCGCCATGGGGTGGTGCGCCGTAAGTGAATGCATCTAACAGGAAGCCGAACTGCTGCTGTGCCTCCTCCGGCGAAAATCCAAGATGTTTGAACATCAGCGATTGCAGTTCGCGGTCATGGATCCGGATGGAGCCGCCGCCGATTTCCGTGCCATTGATGACGAGATCATAGGCATTTGCCCGTACATCGCCCGGCTGGCTGTCCAACAACGGAATGTCTTCGGGTTTTGGCGATGTGAATGGGTGATGCATGGCATGATAGCGCCCACTTTCTTCATCCCATTCCAATAGCGGGAAGTCCACCACCCACAGCGGCGCATACGTGTTTTTGTCGCGCAGCCCCAATTGGGCAGCCAGCTCGAGCCGCAGCTCGTTTAACTGCTTGCGTACTTTATCGGCCTGGCCGGCCATCACCAACAGGAGATCGCCTGGCTTTGCATCAAATGCCTGCGCCCATTTTTGAAGTTCCTCGGGGCTATAGAATTTATCGACTGAGGACTTGAGCGAACCATCTTCGTTGACGCGGACATAGACAAGCCCTGTTGCGCCGATTTGAGGCCGTTTAATAAAATCCGTCAATGCATCCAGTTGCTTACGCGTATAGGATGCGCATCCTGCCGCATTGATGCCCACAACCAGCTCTGCACTGTCAAAGACGGGGAATCCGGCCCCTTTGACGATATCATTGAGCTCCACGAAGGACATCCCGAACCGAAGGTCAGGTTTGTCGGATCCATACAGTCGCATAGCCTCATCGTAGGTCATGCGCGGGATTGCGCCAAGGTCGATGCCTTTGACCGCCTTAAACAGGTGCTTCACCAGTCCTTCAAAGAGGTTAAGGATGTCTTCCTGTTCTACGAAAGCCATCTCACAGTCTATTTGTGTAAATTCGGGCTGCCTGTCCGCCCGAAGATCTTCGTCTCGGAAGCATTTGACAAGCTGGAAATAGCGGTCAAATCCCGATACCATCAACAATTGCTTGAACGTCTGGGGAGATTGCGGTAAGGCATAGAACTCACCAGGGTTCATACGGCTCGGGACCACAAAATCGCGGGCCCCCTCTGGGGTGGATTTAATCAATACCGGCGTCTCCACCTCCAGGAAATGCTGGGCGTCAAGATATTTGCGGGTTTCCTGGGCAAGCCTGTGTCGCAACACCAGGTTTTGGCGGACAGGATTGCGGCGGAGGTCGAGGTAGCGGTATTTCATTCGCAGATCGTCGCCGCCGTCGGTATCATCTTCAATGGTAAAGGGGGGAAGTTTTGCTGCGTTAAGCACCTCCAGCGACACAACTTTGATTTCAATTTCTCCGGTAGCCAATTTAGGGTTTTTGCTTTCCCGCTCAATGACGCGCCCGGTGACTTTGATGACATATTCCCGGCCAAGCTCCCGCGCTTTACTGCGCAGTGCCCCGTCATCGGCGGTGTCAAAGACCAGCTGTGTTACACCGTACCTGTCGCGCACGTCGATGAATGTCATTCCTCCCAAATCACGGGATTTTTGGACCCATCCGCTCAATACAACCGTTTTTCCTAAATCAGCGATGGTCAGTTCGCCGCATGTATGTGTTCTATGCATTTTACCATTTGTCTTAAGCGGCAAAAATAGCGGTTTTTTAAAAAGAACACGCAGCGTTTAGCTTAGGAATTTTTCAGCACTGCGCCGATTAGCATAAACATCCGGCGTAAGCTCTGCCCAATGGGACGTTTTCCCCGTTGTTTAGCAGGATATTGGACGCGCTACGCGCACGGATGGCATCTCTGTTGACTAAGTATGATTTGTGTATCCGCACAAACTTCTTGTTGTTCAAGATCGTTTCGGAAACTTCTTTGAGGCACTTGCGGAGTACGATTTTTCGATTGGTTGTGATAAACGTCGTATAGTTCCCCTCGGCGTGCGCGTAGATCATTTCGTCTATGTGGATTTTAGTCTTGTGTTTCCCGTCGGGAAGAAAAATGTTGGCGCTTTCGTCATGCGCCTCGATGTTGTTGAACGCAATTTCAATGGCTGCGTATACATCATTCCGGTTGAACGGTTTGACAATGTACCCCGCCGGCCTGGTGGATTTGGCAGCCTCGATCGTACTGCGATCGGCATGCGAAGTAAGGAAAATAAATGGTATATGGAATGTGCTGTTGATTTTGTGGGCAAGATCGATTCCCGTTTTTTCGCCGGAGAGAATAATGTCAACCAGGATAAGATCCGGCTGGCTGCTTTTAATGGCTGCTATCGCATCTTCGTAGGTTGTAGAGACGCCGCATACTTGGTAGCCTAATTCTTCCAGCATGTACTCCAGATCCATGGTGATGATAAGTTGATCTTCTACGATAAGTATTTTTTTTCTTTTCATGGGGTTAATCCGGTTATCCTACGTTATTATTCAGTTTCGATGCTTATCTAAATGTTGCAACTAAAGTATGCAGGTTGTACGTAATTTGCTGTAGGAATATGGCTACATTGTTGTAAGTCGCTTGTAATTAAGTGGTTTAATGGTGGGTGTGTCGGTTATTCGCAAACGCCGTCCTTCAGTATCCATACTTTAGAAACGCTGCTGCTCAGGAGGCCTGGTGCCTCGCCATGCTCCTGTACCTCATACGTCAGTACGATACTGCCTTCCTTTGGATTGCCCTTTGCGGTAAGGGCCATGGGTTGGTCCTTGTCTAAATGGACCGTGGTGCTAAACGGAAGCTCCGGGTTCTGTGCGGTCATCAAGCCGGAGCTCGTCCGGTAGGTAATGGATGATACCGTGGCCCCCTCTTGGGCAAAAACTCGGTACGTGACTGAACTTGGCTTGGAAAGCCGTATGACGTCGATGTCACAGTCGCACTGCCAAGGGAACAACTCCATGTTTTTATCGCAAGACAAAAACGGGAATAGAATGAAGGCCATCAGTTTTATAATCGCTAAGCGCATAGTCGTAGACAGGTATTTAACAGCGCAAAGATGCCGATAAAACACCCGTAATATCGACAAACCTCGCGGCTATTTTTTGTTTTGTAGGCGATCCACTACAACCTCTACTGCCTTCGTCATGCGGGTAAAATTGGTTGGTGGGCAGCCGGAACTCACTGAAACTAAATGTGGAAAACTTTTTTGTGGGGAAAAGTGGGAGAAAGTGGAGCAAATGCCTACTTTTACATCTGATTATGGGTGAAGTGTATTTATGGGGCATTTGATTGGCGAATTTGATTGCAAGCTGGATGCAAAGGGAAGGATGGTTCTTCCCGCCGCGCTCAAGAGACAAATAGTTGATGTCGAGCGTGATGGGCTTGTTGTCAGTCGTGGTTTCGAGAAAAACCTCGTGCTTTACCCAAGGAGTGAGTGGGATAAGATTACGCGTAAGCTGGCCAAGTTAAATCAATATGTGGCAAGGAACAGGAAGTTTATTCGCGATTTTACCCGGGGTGCCACTGAATTAACGCTCGATTCGGCAGGGCGCTTGCTGCTGCCCAAATCCTTGCTTGAATACGGAGGTATTGAGACGGATGTCAAACTCCTGTGTCAGTTTAGTAAGATTGAGGTATGGTCTAAAGAAGCGTATGATAAGTTGTGGGAGGATGGTGAGGATGATGACTTCGCCGAACTGGCAGAAGCAGTAATGGGGGATGATAACTTGGCTGACGATGACGATGAATGACGCATACCACGTGCCGGTGATGTTGCGCGAATGCATGGATGCATTGGCGATTAAGCCTGAAGGGATTTATGTGGATGTGACTTTTGGGGGCGGGGGACATTCCAGGGAGTTGTTAAAACACCTGAAGGAAAAGGGGCGGTTGTTTGCTTTTGATCAGGACCCCGATGCGTTGCGAAACGTCATAGATGATGAGCGGTTTGTGCTTATCCATCAGAATTTTAGATTTTTAAAAAACAACCTGCGGCTTCATGGCGTGAAGGAGGTAGACGGTATCTTGGCCGATTTAGGCGTGTCCTCGCATCAGTTTGACGATGCAGCGCGAGGCTTCTCGACGCGGTTTGACGCGGAGCTGGACATGCGTATGGACCAGACAGGCGAATTGGACGCCAAGCAGGTGCTCAATGCCTATCCGGAAGCCGAACTGCATCGTATTTTTGGCATGTATGGCGAATTGCAGAACGCACGGACGCTCGCGAAGGTCATCGCTACGGCGCGTATTACGCAGCCAATCCGTACAGTTGGCGAATTGAAGACGGTTGTAAAAGTTGTGGTGCCCCGCGGCAAGGAGCATAAATACTATGCTCAGTTGTTCCAGGCATTGCGTATTGAGGTCAATAAGGAATTGGATGCGTTACAGGAGTTCCTTCAACAGAGCGTATCCGTCTTAAAACCGGGTGGGCGGCTGGCGGTCATGTCATACCACTCGCTGGAAGACCGGTTGGTGAAGAACTTTATGGCGAAGGGGAAATTCAGGGGTGAGGTCGATAAGGATTTTTTTGGCAATGAGATTAAACCGTTCAAGGTTATCAGCCGCAAAGCGTTTACCGCAAGTGAAGAAGAGGTAAGCCGCAATAATCGGGCACGAAGTGCAAAATTAAGGGTGGCGGAAAAAGTTAATGAGTTCCGGACTTTAGACAGCTGATTTCAGATGAATTGACTATGGTAAGAAATGCGTACAAACAGCAGCCGTTGAGTGATGAACAGCAGGCCGAATTACAGGAAACTGTGGAGGAAAAGGCGGACGCCACGCGTACCTTTTTTCAGTCGCTCTTTGCTTCCGATCGGTTTTCATCTTCGGCGTTTGTCGGTTATATCCCTTTTATCGCATTCGTTGGGCTACTGGCGATCATTTACATCGCCAACCGGCATTATGCGGAACGCACCGTTCGGGAAATTGATCGCTTGGGCCGTGAAGTGAAAGAAATGAACTGGGATTACAAATCGCTTTCGGCGGATCTGATGAAGCTGACGACCCAAACGGAAATTGCCAAACGGGCCGATAGCATTGGCTTGAAAGAGCGGACAGAACCGCCAAAAAAAATAGTCGTTGTAAAATCAAAAAAATAGAAAAAGTATTTAATATAATATACGTGGCATGAACATCAGGACCGACATACTGCTTAGGGTATATTTGTCTTTTGGGCTGATTGTCCTTATTGCGATAGCGGTGTTGGCCAAGCTTTTTCATCTGCAATATGTAGAAGGGGCTGAGTGGCGGGAGATGGCCGATAGCCTTTCCACGCGTTATGTGGATGTTGAAGCCGTGCGGGGCAATATTTTCTCAAACGATGGCAGCTTATTGGCTACGTCTATACCGGAATATGATTTGCGGATGGATTTGCTGGCTCCGGGTATTGAATCAGATGAGGTGTTTTACTCCAAAGTGGATTCATTGGCTGCTAAGCTTTCCGCATTTTTTAACGATAAATCTTCAGCCCAATATTCACGTTTGCTCAAGGAGGCACGCAAGCGCAAAAATCGGTATTACTTGCTCAAACGCAATGTCGGTCATCAAGCGTTAAAACAAATCATGGAGTTTCCGATTTTTAACCTCGGCAAATATAAAGGGGGGTTGATAGCCGAGCGTAAGAACAAGCGGATACTTCCATTTACGAATCTGGCCGCGCGGACGATCGGATATAAGATACCTGCGGAAAATGTGCACGTGGGTCTGGAGGGCGCCTATGGCGAATATATTGACGGTAAGAGCGGCAAGCGTTTGGTTCAACGCATTGCCGGTGGTGTATGGATGCCGGTAAATCGCGAAATTGAAGTCGCACCGGTGGATGGTGCAGACATCATATCGACCATTGACGTCAACATGCAGGACATGGCCCAGCGGGCATTGGAAAAACAGCTCATCGCCAGTAATGCGGACAATGGTTGTGTGATACTGATGGAGGTGGCGACAGGCGAAATTCGGGCCGTAGCCAATTTTACGAAAGATGCAGACGGCGTCTACCGCGAAAAATTCAATTATGCCATTGCACAAAGTGCCGAGCCGGGCTCGACGTTCAAGCTGGCTTCATACCTCGTGGCATTGGAGGATGGAAAGATAGACACGAACACGGTCATAGAAACCGGCAACGGTACGTATCAGGTACACCGCCATACCATCAGGGACACCCATGCATACGGTACGGTGACGGTGAAGAAAGCTTTCGAGGTTTCTTCCAACGTAGCCATCACGAAAATTATCAATACACATTACCGGGAAAATCCGGCAGCATTTACCAAGCGCCTGCACGCGTTGCACCTCAACGAGCCACTTGGTTTGCAAATTCCCGGAGAGGGCAATCCGTTGATCAAAACACCCAGCAGTAAGAGCTGGAGCGGGCTGTCATTGCCACAGATGGCGTACGGATATGAGTTGAAGATGACACCGCTGCAGATGCTTACGTTGTATAATGCCGTTGCCAACAATGGCAAGATGGTGGCTCCGCTGTTTGTGAAGGAAATCCGGCACCTGGGCAATACGGTTGAACGGTTTGAAACGCGGGTCATTGAAGAACGGATAGCGTCCGAGCAAACAATTGGCAAACTGCGCGCCATGCTGGAAGGTGTCATGGTTGAAGGCACGGGCAAGCGGTTGCGCAATCCGCAATTTGCCACTGCCGGAAAAACCGGTACTGCACAGATGGCCGATGGCGCTGCCGGATATGCCAATCGCCGGTACCAGTCGTCGTTTGCAGGTTACTTCCCGGCAGACAACCCGAAATATTCCATGATTGTTGTCATTCGGAATCCGCGCAATGGATATTATGGGGCCTCCATAGCCGGGCCGGTATTCCGTGAACTGGCAGATATGGTTTATGCAAATGATCTCAACCTGCATCAGGATTTCGAACGGATGCGGTTCGTGGGAAATACCGAACCTCCTCCCTCGCTTAAGGGATCAAAAGCCGCTACATTGCGCGTCTTCAATGCACTGGGAGTCAAGACCACCTATGCGTCTGCGGAGCCAATGCAGCATATCGATACGGTGAAAGGTATTTCGTTTTCGGATGAAGAGATTAAGGAGGGAATCGTGCCGGATGTCACAGGTATGGGGCTTATCGATGCCCTCTATGCCCTTGAAAACTCGGGCTATCGAACCAAGGTAAAAGGTAAGGGAAAAGTAATCGCGCAATCGTTGCCCGCGGGGCAAAAAGTAAAGATGGGCGCATCGGTATTGATTGAGCTGAAATGATTGAGCTGAAAGACATACTTCATGGAATTCCGGTGCGTCAGGTCATCGGTAATTTAAACGTGGCCGTTTCTGACCTGAATTTTGATTCACGCAAGGTGATGCCCAATGGTATGTTTGTGGCGGTCGCAGGGCTGCATACGGATGGACATCAGTATATTGATGCGGCCATAAACCAAGGGGCGACCGTAGTGCTCTGCGAACAATTGCCCGAAATAACAAAGGACGATATTACCTATGTGCAGGTCGATGATAGCGCTTTTGCACTGGGCGTTTCGGCATCCAATTATTTTGGAAATCCTTCCAGGAAATTGCGCCTTGTGGGGGTAACCGGTACCAATGGGAAAACCACGATAGTCACCTTACTTTATAAACTGTTCCGTAAACTGGGATACGAGGTGGGGTTGCTTTCCACTGTACATAATCTTGTAGGCGACCGCGTGGTAGCTGCAACGCATACCACGCCGGATCCGTTGGCCTTGAACAAACTTTTGCATGAGATGGTCGACGCCGGATGCGACTATTGCTTTATGGAAGTAAGCTCGCATGCAATTGTACAGCAGCGGATAGCCGGGTTAAATTTTGCCGGAGGAATCTTTTCCAACATTACGCACGATCACCTGGATTTCCACAAGACATTTGACGAGTATATTAAGGCCAAAAAGACGTTTTTTGACGGCCTTGATCGGTTTGCTTTTGCGCTTTCCAATGCTGACGACAAACATGGCGCGGTGATGCTCCAAAATACGTTTGCGCATAAAAAGACGTACGGGCTTAAACACATGGCCGATTTCAAGGCTAAGGTAATCGAAAGCCACTTTGACGGCATGCTGCTTTATCTCGATGGTCAGGAGGTATGGGTGAAGTTGGTCGGTAATTTCAATGCCTACAACATCTTGGCCGTATATGGAGCGGCCATACTGCTGGAACAGGAGACGATGAAAATACTTACCGCACTTAGTAACATTACCGGGGCGGAAGGCCGGTTTGATACCACCATTTCCAAAAACGGGGTTATTGGCATTGTGGACTACGCGCACACGCCGGATGCGGTACAGAACGTGCTGGAGACCATCGGGGATTTGCGCAAGAACAAGGTACATATCATCACCGTGCTCGGGTGCGGTGGCGACAGGGACAAAGCAAAGCGGCCGGTGATGGCAGCTGTCGCGGTGAAGTACAGTGATAAAGTGGTTATCACATCGGACAATCCGCGCACGGAGGACCCTATGCAGATCATCCAGGATATGGAAAGCGGTATCCCCCAAGACAAAAAACGCAACGTTTTTTCCATTGCTGACCGCCGCGAAGCGATACGCGCGGCGTGCCATCTGGCCCAACCCGGCGATATCGTATTGGTCGCGGGCAAGGGGCACGAAAAATATCAGGAAATTAAGGGGCAACGCTATGACTTTGATGATAAGGCGGTTTTAGTCGGTGCGTTTAACGAACAATAACACGCGATATGTTATATTATTTATTTACTTGGATAGAAGAACATACACACATTCCCGGATCGGGATTATTCCAGTATATCTCGTTCCGTACGGCTATGGCGGTTATTGTGTCGTTGGTGGTCACTACCGGTTACGGCAGTCGGCTGATTCGCATTTTGCGAGCCAGGCAGGTCGGGGAGACTATCCGGGATCTCGGGTTGGAAGGCGAAAAGCAAAAGCAGGGTACACCCACGATGGGCGGGTTGATTATCATCGCCGGCATTATGTTGCCCACCTTATTGTTTGCCAAATTGGAAAACATCTATGTTATTCTGATGCTGGTCACGACAGTATGGATGGGGACAATTGGTTTCGTGGACGATTACATCAAGGTATTCCGGAAAAATAAAGAAGGCTTGGCCGGACGGTTCAAAATCGTCGGTCAGGTTGGATTGGGTGCAATTATAGCCTGCACCATGCATTTCCACCCCGATATTGTCGTTCGTGAAAAAGTCGCAAATCCAACACCCAACAGCGAGGTGCAGGTACAGGTGCAGGAAGACACAGGTCGAAAATTTTATACGAGGGGCGTCAAATCGACGAAAACAAATATCCCTTTTTACAAAAATAACGAATTTGACTACGCCAAAGTGCTTAGTATATTCAACCTCAATGGCCCTACAGTTACCTTTATCGTTTTTTTAGTATTTGTTGTTTTTATTGTAACCGCCGTATCCAACGGCGCCAATATCACCGATGGTATCGATGGGCTCGCTACGGGCACGTCGGCTACCATTGGTGGTACACTGGCCATTTTGGCATATGTGTCGGGCAACGTGATTTTTTCAGATTACCTGAATATCATGTATATACCCAATTCGGGTGAGCTGGTGATTTTTGCCGGAGCTTTTGTAGGTGCATGCACGGGATTCCTGTGGTATAACTCATACCCTGCGCAAGTATTCATGGGCGATACGGGCAGTTTGACAATCGGGGGGATTATTGCGGCATTCGCCGTACTTATCCGGAAGGAATTGTTGATTCCTATTCTCTGTGGTGTATTCCTTATCGAGCTTGTCTCGGTCATCCTGCAGGTTTCTTACTTTAAGTATACCAAACGGAAATACGGGGAAGGACGGCGGATTTTCAAGATGTCGCCTTTGCACCACCACTATCAGAAAAAAGGATACCACGAAGCGAAAATCGTTACGCGGTTTTGGATTGTGGGCGTTATCTTGGCGATTTTAACGATTGTGACATTGAAAGTAAGGTAAAAACAGAAACAAGTCAATGGCAATTATACCTGCATATCATTATCCGCAACAGGGCAAACTCGTGGTACTCGGTGCCGGGGAAAGCGGTGTTGGAACGGCTGTATTGGCCCAAAAGAAGGGCTTTGATGTGTGGGTGTCTGATGTCGGGCGCATTGCCGACCAATATAAAAAACAATTGGAGGAGGCGCAGCTGGCTTATGAGGAAGGCCAGCACAGCGAAGCGCAAATACTGGCGGCGGACTTGGTCATTAAAAGCCCAGGTATACCCAACACCGCGCCGATCGTACAGCAGCTTAAGGACAGGGGGATACCCGTGATAGCGGAGATAGAATTCGCCGCTCAATATACGGATGCCAAGCTGATATGCATTACCGGTTCGAATGGCAAATCGACGACCACGATGCTTACCTGGCATATCCTCCGGCAAGGTGGGCTCAACGTCGGCTTGGCGGGCAATATCGGGCGTAGTTTTGCTTTGCAGGTCGCCAACGAGCAATATGATTATTACGTCTTGGAGTTGAGTAGCTTTATGCTGGACGATATGGAACACTTCCGGGCGGATATCGCCGTGCTGCTGAACATCACACCGGATCACCTGGATCGGTATGATCACAAGCTGGAAAACTACGTGGATTCCAAGTTCCGTATTATCCGCAACCAACGGCCCGAAGACCACTTTATCTACTGCCTGGATGATCCGATTACCAAAGCCGGACTGGAACGCCACCAACCCGCGGCAATGACGTTGCCGTTCAGCCTTACCGAAAAGGTCGTGCCAGGGGCTTACTTGGATGAGAAAAACGAATTAGTGATTAACGTACCACAACAAGAACTATTTACAATGGATATTAATGAACTTTCCCTTCAGGGTAAACACAACATTTACAACAACATGGCTTCCGGTTTGGTAGCCAAAGTACAGGAACTCCGCAACGCTTCGATGAAGGAGAGCATGGGGTCGTTCAAAAATATCCCACACCGCCTGGAGTTCGTGGCCTGTATCGCGGGTGTCAACTACATTAATGATTCCAAGGCGACCAACGTCAATGCCGTGTGGTATGCGCTGGAAAGCCTGGCTCCACAGATCGTGTTGATTATGGGTGGCGTGGATAAGGGCAACGATTATGAAATGCTGCGGGATTTGGTGCGGACCAAGGTTCGGGCAATTGTGTGTATTGGGAAAGACAACTCACGGATATACGATTCGCTGGAAGATGATGCACGGATTATCGTAAATAGCTCCAGCATGCGCGATGCGGTGGAAATCGCTTCGCATCTGGCACAAAAGGGCGATACCGTACTGCTCTCGCCCGCTTGTGCAAGCTTTGACTGGTTCAAGAATTTTGAAGACCGTGGCAATCAGTTTAAAGAAGCCGTGATGGATTTGTGATCAGTAACCGGTGATCGGTGAAACGATACCAAATTAATAGGGTTAAGAAATGGAACAAGCATTTTCAAAATTAAAGGGTGACCGATGGCTATGGATTATCATTATCGTATTGTCCGTATGGTCGTTGCTTGCGGTGTACAGTTCGGTGGGTACGTTGGCCTATAAAGAAGGCAAGGGTACGGAAGTATACCTTATCAAGCATACACTGCTTATTTTCGGCGGCTTTGCGTTGATGTACATTTCGCATTTGCTGGACTACCGGTGGTACGCTGGGATCTCAAAGATTTTGATGGCGATTACCATCCCGTTGTTGTTGTATACCTTGATCTTTGGGAATACCATCAATGAGGCCAATCGATGGGTGACGATTCCGGTTATCAATCAGACGTTTCAGACCTCCGATTTGGCGAAACTGGCATTGATTACTTTCCTTGCGCGGACGCTGACGCGCAAGCAAGAAAATATCAAGGACGTGAAGAAAGCGTTTTTGCCCATTATGGGGGCCGTTTGCTTAATCTTCGCGCTTATAGCGCCTGCGAACCTCTCAACGGCGCTGTTGCTGTTTGGCGTAAGTGTATTGTTATTGATCATCGGCCGAATCAGTATCAAGCAGATTTTTTACGTGTGTTCGGGAGTTTTTGTGCTGCTCATTTTGATTGTGGCCCTCGGGCCGCGCCGGCAGACCTATATGTCGCGTGTCGAAACCTATCTAAGTGGCGAAGCTGCTGATGACGATAAGTCTTTCCAGTCCGATCATGCCAAGATTGCCATCGCTTCGGGTGGATTGTTTGGAAAAGGGCCGGGCAACAGCACGCAGCGCAATGTACTGCCGCACCCTTATTCGGATTTCATTTTTGCCATTATCGTCGAGGAATACGGTACTATTGGCGGCGTTGTGCTGGTTTGTTTGTATGTGGCGCTCATGTTTCGATGTATCCGTATTGTGACCCTCAGTCCCAAGGCGTTCGGAGCGCTGCTTGCAGCGGGCCTGGGCTTCAGCCTTACTTTGCAGGCACTTGGAAACATGGCGGTTGCGGTAGGTCTCGGTCCCGTGACCGGTATCCCGTTGCCGCTTGTAAGTATGGGCGGAACGTCTATCTTGTTTACTAGTGTAGCTTTCGGTATTATATTAAGTGTGAGTCGGAATATTGATGAGATGAAGGGAAAAGTAGTCGCAGAACGAAATAAAAAGGTCATTGTTGGCGAGATTCCAGTCATGGAATAACGCACGGCCAACATCATTAATCAAACAGCATTATGGCGGGTATCAAGACAAAACGGATCATCATCAGCGGAGGCGGCACGGGAGGGCATATCTTTCCGGCTATAGCGATTGCTAATGCGCTGAAACGTTTGGCGCCCGACACCGAACTGCTGTTTGTAGGAGCCGAGGGCAAGATGGAGATGGACAAGGTGCCGGCTGCAGGATATGAGATCATCGGCTTGGATATTCAGGGAATCAATAGGAAGTCGTTCTGGAAAAACCTAATCTTGCCGTTTAAGTTGTACAAAAGCATCCGTAAAGCCCGGCAGATTCTCCATGATTTCAAACCCGACGTCGCCGTGGGGGTAGGCGGATATGCATCTGGTCCGTTGCTGCATACGGCTGTGCAAATGGGTATCCCTTGCCTGATTCAAGAGCAGAATTCATACGCTGGTATTACTAATAAGCGCCTGGGTGCGAAAGTGGATAAGATATGCGTCGCATTTGAAGGCATGGATAGGTTTTTTCCGAAGTCAAAGATCCTGCTGACCGGAAATCCCATTCGGCGCGAGTCAGTGGATATCCGGAATAAACGGTTTGAAGCGGCGGAATTGCTGAGTCTCTCGCCGCATAAAAAAACCATCTTATTGACGGGCGGAAGCTTGGGGGCGCGTACATTAAATACGTGCATGCGCGACGGATTGGATAGGTTGGCAGCCGCAGATGTACAGCTTATTTGGCAATGCGGCGGCTATTACTATGATGAACTTCGCGAAGCGCTCGGCAATGGCCATGAAGGCGTGAAGCTGACGGCTTTTCTCCACCGGATGGATCTTGCTTATGCGGCGGCAGATGTCATTATCGCCAGAGCTGGAGCCGGTACCATTGCCGAATTGTGCGCAGTAGGTAAGCCCGCTATTCTGGTACCGTCGCCTAATGTTGCTGAAGATCATCAGACAAAGAACGCAATGGCCTTGGTCGACAAGGATGCCGCTTTAATGGTGAGCGATATGGAGGCTCCCCAAAAGTTGGTGGATACCGCATTGGCGTTGCTCGACGATGAGAAGCGCATCAAGGTGTTGCGAGCAAATATCGGTAAACTGGCCATATGGGACGCAGATGAAATTATAGCCAGGGAAGTGTTGAAACTGGCAGGGGAATGAAGCATGACATGAGCAGCGAACGAATCAAGTGGTCGCTAAACAATACTAAAATAACATGAACATAGATAACATCAAGCAGGTATATCTTATCGGGGTTGGCGGTATCGGCATGAGCGCCCTGGCGCGTTATTTCCGTCATTTGGGATGCTTGGTGGCAGGTTATGATAAAACGGAAACGGCATTGACTGTGCAATTGGGTGCTGAAGGTATCCCGGTGATTTATTTGGATGATTTCGATTTGGTCGCTGATGCGTTTAAGACCGCAGGCGAACATACACTTATCATTTATACACCGGCGGTGCCTGGTGGATTGGATATTCTTAACCAGTTTCAGCGGCTTGGCCATACGTTGTATAAACGTTCGCAGGTACTCGGGTTTATCAGCCGGAGCAGGTTTACTATTGCCGTGGCCGGAACGCACGGCAAGACCACTACATCCACACTTGTTGCCCACCTGCTTAAGGATAGCGGCTATGATTGTTCGGCATTCCTGGGGGGGATCAGCACCAATTACAACAGCAACGTACTTTTTTCGGAAAATGATGTGGTCGTCGTAGAAGCAGATGAGTATGACAGGTCTTTCTTGACATTACATCCCGATGTGGCGGTAGTGACTTCGGCTGATGCGGACCACCTTGACATTTACGGGGATAAGGCACACCTTGAGGAGTCCTTCAATTTATTCCTGCACCAATTGCAGGCAGGCGGTACTGCCATCGTGAAAGCAGGGTTGCCGTTTGAAGCAACGATCCGCTATGCGGCAGACGGTCCTGCCGATGTTTATGCCGAAAATATCCATATCGTAGACGGTGCGTTCTTCTTTGATTATGTCTGGAGTGGAGGAAGGATGGGCGGCCTGCACCTTGGCGTGCCCGGAAAACACAACATTGAAAATGCCGTGGCTGCCATTACCATCGCCCGGCAACTGGGCATTGCGGCAGCTGATATCCGGCGTGCGTTGTCTTCATTCGCCGGTGTGAAACGCCGTTTTGAATACATTGTAAAAGCGGACCATAGCGTATACATCGACGACTATGCCCATCATCCCGAAGAGCTGCGGGCGTTTCTGTCTGCCGTGAAACAGCTTTATCCCACCAAGAAACTTACGGCGGTCTTTCAGCCGCACTTGTATACCCGTACCCGCGATTTTGCCGATGAATTTGCTGCGGTATTGGCCATGGCTGATACGTTGTTGCTGATGGATATTTATCCTGCGCGGGAACTTCCCATAGATGGGGTGGATGCACCGATGTTGCTCGGCAAGGTGGTGTCGGAAGATAAGCGTATTGTCAGTGCAGACGACGTAAAGGATTATGTACGTGCGCATCGTCCCGAGCTGTTGGTGACCATGGGCGCGGGCGATATTGATTTGTTGGTGAAACCGTTGAAGTCGATTTTGGAACATGTTTAAACAGTTGTCAAACCGGATTTTTTGGCAGCGGCTGCTGTATAGTGTGGTAGCGCTCATAGCACTGACGGGGCTCGTCACGCTCATGGGTTTTATCAACAAAAAGAGCAGTGAGCAAGCTTGCACGGATGTGCATGTCGTGGTGCTGGGCGATGAGTCGTTTGTCGAACAGAAAGACATCGTCGCCATGCTTGTGGAGAAGTATGGCGAGCTTCAGGGCCGTACGTTGGAAGCGCTCCCGACCCATGAAATGGAAAAGGATTTGCGTCAGATCCCCTTTGTGTTTTCGGCCATGGTAACCATTGATATGGACGGGCTGCTTACCGTACGGATCGTGCAACGGGAAGCGGTGGTACGTGTAATCAATAATAAGGGGCTTGACTTTTATATCGACAGTCAGGGGCATAAAATGCCCGTGTCGCTGAAATATGTGCCGCGTGTGCCTGTCGTAAACGGGTACATCACTGAGCCGTACAACGGCACGCTTGACACCATCGAGAGCCAACTGGTAAAAGACATTTTCAAAACCGCGCAGTTTATCCGTGCAGATAGCGTATGGAGCAGCCAAGTCGTGCAGTTGTATGTCAACGAATATCAGGATATCGAATTGGTGCCACGAGTGGGGAGCCAGCAGATTATATTGGGCAACGCCGATTCGCTCGATCGCAAGTTCGAAAAACTCATGCTGTTTTATAAAAAGATTGTGCCGAAGACAGGCATCGAGGCCTATAAGTCGGTGAACCTGAAATTTGCCGGTCAGATTGTTTGCGAACGAGACGAGCGGTTCAAACCCGAAGATTTAATGGTCACGCAGGATTCTACATATCATCATACAACAAATAGCATCAATACACAATAGTTATGAAGACAAAAATAACAACAGAAAGAGACTCGCCTATCGTCGTGGGGCTTGATATCGGAACTACGAAAATATGTGTTACCGTGGGGAGACGGAGTGGTGCCAAAAAAATAGAGATTCTTGGGGTAGGTAAAGCCGAATCATCGGGAGTAAGCAGGGGCGTAGTGGCTAACATCCAGAAGACGGTGAATAGCATCATGCAGGCGGTCGAAGAAGCCAGTGCGCAATCCAACGTGGATATCAAGGTTGTCAATGTCGGAATAGCTGGCCAGCACATCAAAAGCATCCAGCACCGGGGTATCCTGACACGAAAAGACGACAATGAAATCAGCCGACTGGATATCGAACGGCTCATCGAAGACATGTATAAACTTGTGCTTCCTCCGGGCGAGGAAATTATCCATGTCCTTCCGCAGGAATTCACGATTGATAACGAACCGGGCATCAAAGACCCTATCGGGATGGCGGGACGGCGGATGGAAGCCAACTTCCATATCATTTCAGGTCATGTAAGCGCCGTCAAAAACATCAAAAAGTGCATCGATAATGCGTCATTGGAAGTGCAGGATCTCATCCTTGAGCCTTTGGCATCCTCAGAAGCGGTGCTTGACGAAGCCGACAAAGACGCGGGGGTGGTGCTTGTCGATATCGGCGGCGGAACCACCGACGTAGCCATCTTCCACGAAGGGATTATCCGACATACGGCAGTTATCCCGCTGGGAGGCAATATTGTCACGGAAGATATCAAACAAGGCTGCTCAGTACTGCGCAACCAAGCTGAATTGCTGAAAATCCGTTTCGGTTCAGCCCTTGCCGATGAAAACAAGGAAAACGAAGTCATCTGTGTGCCCGGGCTGCGAGGGCGTGAGCCCAAGGAAATCTCGGTTAAGAATCTTGCTTACATCATCCAGGCGAGGATGGAAGAGATTATCGAACATGTATATTATGAGATCAAATCCTCAGGTTATGAAAATAAACTAATCGGCGGTATTGTAATTACTGGCGGCGGGGCCCAATTGAAGCATTTGGTACAGTTGGTTGAATACATCACCGGTATCGATTGCCGGGTGGGATTCCCCAACGAACACTTAGCCAAAAACGAAGTGCTTCCAAAGAACATCTACGATGAATTGAAAAGCCCGTTATATGCCACCGGTATCGGCTTGCTGATCAAGGGCATCCAAGCGGAAGAGGAACAGGCCGAAATGAACGAAAAAACAAGCGCTCCGCTATCAGTAAAAGACATTACCGAGAAGGGTTACAAAGAAAAAGGTTTCTTCAAATGGTTCAAAGACATCATCAAAGATGGCAATGAAATTGACGATGAAACCTACTTGGGCAAGAAATAGTTTTCAACAACAGCTGTTTTTTCCACATTGTTAACAGTTGTGGAAAACTATTGTGTAAAAAGTGCTATTATTACACTACGATTAGCGGGTCGAAATGGTTTTTGTATCACGCTCAGTTGGAGCAAAATACGATTGAGATATGTCTTTTAAGTTTGAAATGTTAAAGGAACAATCGGCAATTATCAAGGTAATTGGCGTAGGTGGTGGTGGTGGTAATGCTGTCAACCACATGTATAAGCAAGGTATCAGTGGCGTGGATTTCATCGTGTGCAACACGGATGCGCAGGCACTCGAATTAAGCCCGATTCCTAATAAAGTACAGTTGGGTGCAAGCCTTACCGAAGGCATGGGGGCAGGTGCAGACCCGACGGTAGGTGAAAATTCGGCCATTGAGAGCATTGAAGATATCAAACGCATGTTGGGCTCGAATACCAAGATGCTGTTTATCACTGCCGGGATGGGAGGCGGCACGGGAACCGGTGCAAGCCCGGTGCTGGCTAAGGCTGCAAAGGAGTTGGGCATTCTTACCGTGGCCATTGTGACCACGCCGTTTGCTTTTGAAGGCAAAAGACGGCGGATGCAGGCCGAAGAAGGGTTGGGCGAATTAAAGAAATACGTAGACTCGTATTTGGTGATTTCGAATGATCGCCTTCGCGATATCTTTGGCAACCTGACCATGACGGCGGCTTTTGCCAAGGCTGACGATATCCTCACCACCGCGGCCAAGGGTATAGCCGAGATCATTACGATACCCGGTTATGTCAATGTGGATTTCAAGGACGTACGCACCGTAATGAATGACAGCGGTGTTGCGATCATGGGCAATGCGGTGGCAGAAGGCGAACAACGCGCACTACGCGCGGTAGAGGGGGCGCTTGCTTCGCCGTTGCTCAAAGATAATGAGATTGAGGGTGCACGTTATATATTGCTTAATATCACATCGGGCAAACAAGAGGTGACGATGGATGAAGTGACCATTATCACCGATTACATCCAGGAAAAGGCTGGTTTATCCGCTGACTTGATTTGGGGCAATTGTATTAATGAATCACTGGAAAATGAATTGTCCGTAACCATTATTGCCACCGGATTTCAGACTTCCGAGGAGCGCAAGAAAGAGAAAGAAAATGAGCGGATTGAAATACCGCTGACTCCTGAAGAGCCGAAGGCTCCTTATGTCAAGCCAATTAATCAGTTTGTGCAAAAAGATAAAGGAGTCGCGGATCCGGCGCCTGTAGCCGCCAAGCCCGCTGTGACCGAAGAGCCCACGATACGGCCGGTGACGCAGCAGGTAGACTTGTTCAGCGCGCCTTCGCCTTCTTCTTCGAAACCTCAATTGCGGAACAGCACACCGGATAAAGACGGCATCATTCGTCATACGCTGACTCCCCAGAATGAGCAGGCCAATGAAGACGAACAGGCAGCGGATGGATTTGAAGTGAAAGTGACCCCTTCGCCGTTCCACTTCGAACTGCCGACCAGGAACGACGAAATCCGTGAGCCGGACCCCGAGCCGGAGGCGTATAAAGAAAAACTGGATAATGTGGCGAGATCCCCGGAACAAGGTTATCAAGCCAACGACCATAGGACACCGGAAGAGGTAGAGAAAGAACTGTTGACGGTCAAAGATCGGATTTTCCGGCTGAAACAACTGAGTTTGAAATTGAAGTCGGCCAATGGCCTGCAAGAACTGGAATCCGAGCCCGCATATCGGCGCAAACAACTGGCATTGGATGATGTACCGCACTCATCCGAATCGCAGGTGTCGCGGTTTACGCTATCTACCGAGGAGGGCATCACTGAAATCAGACCAAACAATTCATTTCTGCACGATAATGTAGATTAACGCATTTTCGTCTGCCTATATAATACGTACAACTGTTTGGTGAGGATTTAGCAGAATCAAGCCAAACAGTTTTTTTGTATAGATGCGATGTAACCCTGCACAGACAAAACACGCTGCCAGACGCGGCAAATAACCAGAGCAAGTTGGCAGCTTTTGATTTAAAGTTTATCTTTGCAACAATTTTTGTACAATTTATTAATAGACAGGTATTGGACTTATTTGATAAAATTGCGAAAAATTTCGGGCCAATTGGCCAGCACTATGAGTGGTCACACGGCTATTTTTCATTTCCTAAACTTGAAGGCGATATCGCGCCCCGTATGCTATTTAATGGGAAGGAGCATCTCGTTTGGAGTCTCAATAATTATTTAGGGTTAGCCAATCATCCCGAAGTCCGGGAAGTGGATGCGAAAGCCGCCGCTGACTTTGGCATGGCCTATCCCATGGGAGCCCGGATGATGTCCGGAAATAGCTCGTATCATGAAGAACTGGAACAGGATCTCGCCACCTTTGTCGGCAAAGAAGATGCTTTTTTGCTCAATTATGGGTATCAAGGAATGGTTTCCATCATCGACGCACTATTAGACCGTAATGATGTGGTGGTCTATGATGCGGAATCCCATGCTTGTATTGTAGACGGTGTGCGCTTGCATATGGGCAAGCGATTCGTCTATCGGCATAACGATATCGAAAGCTGTGAAAAACAGTTGATACGGGCGACCAAATTGGCGCGCGCCAATGGCGGTTCAGTGTTGTTAATCACCGAAGGTGTGTTCGGCATGTCCGGCATCCAAGGGCAATTGAAAGAAATCGCTGCCTTAAAAAAGCTGTACGGTTTCAGGATGCTCGTTGATGATGCTCACGGCTTCGGTACCATGGGGCCGACGGGCGCAGGTACGCATGAAGAGCAGGACTGCATTGACGATATTGATATCTATTTCGGGACCTTCGCTAAATCCATGGCCGGTATCGGCGCATTTGTGGCCTCAACGAAGGAAGTGGTCACCTACCTGCGCTATAATATGCGCTCCCAGACGTTTGCCAAATCGCTGCCTATGCCCATGGTTATCGGGTTGAAAAAACGCTTTGAGCTATTGAAAAATAGTCCCGAACTCAGGGAAAGGCTGTGGAATGTGGCCCGCACGTTGCAGAATGGATTACGTGAGCGAGGGTTTGACATCGGGACGACCAATACCATGGTCACACCCGTGTTCCTTAAGGGTGATCTCAACGAAGCTACGGCGCTTACCCGGGATCTGCGCGAAACGCATGGCATATTTTGCTCCATTGTTGTATACCCTGTTATCCCCAAAGGGTTAATCGAGTTGCGGCTTATCCCTACCGCGATGCATACGCTGGAGGATGTCAACTATACGTTGGAAGCGTTCACCGCAGTTAGCGAAAAATTACAGACCGGCAATTACAAACAGACGGTTTCCTTGCCATCGGAATAGGCGTAGCATCGAAAATAGCGACCAGTGGGCTATAACACGCTAAAAAAGCCGGCTCGGGCTCTTTATTTTGTTGATAGGTGATTTAGTTGTAATTTGCTGTATATCAGTAGTTTGTGATTTGTTTGCGCGGAACATATAGCTGTTGTTTCGTGAGATGTGGAAAAAAAAGTGCATTTACAGCCTGTTTTGCATGTTTTATTGTTTTTTTTTCCAAAAAAAGATTCTACTTTTAACGCACTGTAGATTATTAACTTAATTAAATTCAAACTTAAAGGAGTATTTATTATGGCAAGTATTCAGAAATTTAATGAGCTTAAGAGCTTAATCGACGGGCTGGAAGGGGATGCTGACAAATTCTTCAATAAAGGCAACAACGCGGCCGGGACTCGCGTGAGAAAAGGCTTGCAAGAAGTTAAAAACCTGGCTCAAGAAATTCGCTTGGAGATCCAGGATGCGAAAAACGCAAAGTAAGCGTACTTTTTTGATATGCATTAGTGCTTTCAAGCCCTGAGATGTCAGGGCTTTTTTATTTTGGTATTTTCCGATCGCTACTTTTTTTGTATTATCGCTGCAAACAATATGATGATGGCTCGTAAATTAAATAATCCGATTTGGGTCATGAGTTCAGCCTTCGACCAATTGTCGTTGGCGGAGCTTATTGAAACCGCTCCGCAGTTGGGCGTCCAGGGAATTGACTTGTGTGTTTTCCGGCGTGACGGTACACGGCAGGACCATGTAGCGACTCATTTGGATTATGATCTTTTTACCTTGGATACAGCCAAGCGGTTAATCGACGATTTCAACGCGGCCGGACTAAGGCTCTCGCTGGGCGCTTTCGAAAACATGATCGGCGGAAACCCGGTGGAACGGATTAAAAACCAAAATCACTTGCTTAAGTTGATTCGGATTGCACATCTGCTCGGAGGCGACGAAAACGATATAAAGGTGGGTACATTTGTCGGATATAACCATGAGCTCGGTGTCGCTGAATATGGTTTTCAAAAGAACCTTGATGAATATAAGCGGGTGTTTGAGCCCATTGTTAAGTACGCCGAAGATATGGGGGTGACCATCTTGTACGAAAATTGCCCCATGGAAGGGTGGCGGCCGGCGTCTTTTACAACGACTTTCAATAATTTGCCCGGTGTGCTGGCGGCTCGAAAGTTGATGTACGCCCTGATTCCGAGCAAAGCGCACGGCGAAATATATGACCCTTCACATGACATTTGGCAGCATACAGACCCCGTGGACGTTATTGCACAGAGTGACATCTCCAGGATTCACCGTATCCATGTAAAGACCACGCGTAACCTAAAAACCAAGGCCCGGATCGATTGGGGTGGCATGTATCCCATGCAGGCTGTGGAGCAGGCACTGGCAGATAAAGCGGGGGTGGCGGTTCCTTCAAACGATTGGGATCGGCACCATTATGAAGCCATGCTGCCCGGTTTTGGGGGATCCGATAGCATGGACTGGCGGGCATTTGTGGAGTTGCTTGCCGAAAAAGGTTTTGACGGGCCATACGAAATCGAAAACGAAGCACGGAATTCCAAAGACACCGGCAATTTGCAGGCTATCATACAGGGATATCAGGCGACCGTCAGGTTTCTGTCGCCAATGCTCTGGGCGTTGGATGAATCAGTTGGTTATGCTTATCGTAACGCCAAGCCTTTAGTAGCCAGCAGGACGCACGATGTGCCGGTAAAGACAATCGACCAGCTGCAATAATATCCGGTAGCTGGGCGCCCCGGGTGGCTAAACACCAGAATGCAACCGGAATTTCTCGATCAGTTCGGCGATGTTGTCGACCTGTAATTTCTCGAAAATCCGGGTTTTGTAGGTGCTTACCGTTGACGTACTCAGGCTGAGCGCCTTCGATACTTCCATGATGCCCAGCCCCTGTACTAAGTACTTGGCTACATCCACTTCCCTGTTGGAAAGTTTATTCAGCGGATTGTCTGCCTTCAAGACAGATTTTCCCATGGTCAATGTGTTGTAATATAATTCTCTCACTTCCGGGCTCATGTACTTGCCACGTTGGATGACCGCAAGCAAGGCTTCCTTTAAATCGGCTTTCGATGTGTTTTTGTTGAGGTAGCCAGCCGCGCCCGCCTGCAGGTAACGCAGCGCGTAGAGCGTTTCATCGTATGATGAAAAGACCAGGATTTTGATATTTGGCTGTACAGTCAACACTTTTTCGACCATCTTTATGTTGTTCCCTCCTGGCATATTGATGTCCAAGAGTAGGAGTTCGAATTGTTTTTCCGATAATAACTTGATCATTTCGTCAAAGTCTTCCGCTTGCGTGACTTTTGCTAAGGGCAAGGTTTCTTTTACCACTATCGACGTGCCCAGCCTAACGATACCGTGATCATCTGCTATTAATATCTCTGTCATGTGAATTTAAAGTTTGTCATAGAGGCGCCACACGGATGACGCTTGGTCATTTCATAAGCAAGGATGTCTTCGTTGCGAACAATCGCAAATATAAAGTTAAAATGTTAATATACATCAATCTCTGAGGTTAAATTTAATGCGTAAGCAGCAAAAATATATGCTGGATGGTTAATTTTAGGGCAATGCTATCGCCTTGGCTATTTATGAATGAAAAAAAAATTTGATTACTTGCCAAAAATATCCATTTTAGGGTTCAGAAAAAACAAAAACAAATTAACCTTTTAATTTATGGGAATGTTGAAAGAATTCAAAGAGTTTGCCATGCGGGGAAGCGTGGTAGACCTTGCAGTCGGTGTAATCATCGGTGGTGCTTTCGGTAAAATTGTCACATCCTTGGTGAATGACATTATCATGCCCCCGATCGGATTCTTAACCGGAGGAATAGATTTTTCCGAAATGAAATACGTTATCCAGCCGGCGGACGAAGCCAACGGGGTGGCGGAAACGGCCATCAATTTTGGTAACTTCATCAATATTGTCATTGAATTTATCATCATCGCATTTTGTATTTTCATGGTTATCAAGGGTATCAATTCGCTGAAACGCAAAAAGGAAGAAGCGCCTGCTGCACCACCCGCACCCACTAAGGAAGAATTGTTGTTGACCGAGATCAGGGATTTGCTGAAGGCAAAGCAATAATGATGAACAACCACGATAGGTGTGCGTTTCTGCACACTTATCGCTTATCGCCGTAATCCTCGCTTTTCACTGCGGGTCAAAACGTCTTAGCTACCGCCGGATCGGTAAGAATGACAAAATCGCCCAAATGGCTAAAAGAAGACCAGTCCGGCTGGTCGATGCTTTCATGGGGGAAGCAGGAGATGTTTAAAACCGCAAGCTTTGGCGCATATTTCGTTAAGTGGGCGACTGTTCCTAACCGCTCGTCGCTGTGAAAGCGGCCATTAAGGTGCAGGATTTTCTTTACGGACTTCTTTTTTGCCATTTTGCTGATCCGGTAAGCCATGGTCGCATCCCAGAGGTTTTGGCTTTGATATATTTTTGAGTTCCCCATCCCTTCATGTCCGCCCAAGAGGCCGGCAAATTTCTGGTAATAGGCGCCGGTTAGCGTATCTACTGGAAGAGGGGCAAGCAAAGCCCGGGCGGCTTTATCCAGCGCTGACAAGCTCTCCAGTCCCTCGCGGGTCACCCTGTTGGTGTAACGGCTGGGTGCATTTGCCGCCAGGACAGGCAGGTGGTGGTCCTTTGCATACTCCACCATGGGGCGGTAATCATCGTAATTGTTCCATAGTACGGCATCTTTACGCAGGTTGCGTTCGGTGATGAGTCCCGAGAGGTACTCATCCAATACCAATTGATCATCGCTCACAAACATTTCCATGGAAAGTGCGACGCCGGCGTATCGTTCGTTCAGCGCAACCAGCAGTTCATACTGCAACACATGGGCAATCGAATCATTGTGCTCTTCACCGAAGAATACCACGTCGGCGCGTTGGATTGCCGACGCCAAATCCTGCAATCCGATTTCCCGTTTTTCCTGTGTGTCGTATATCCGGTAGCGGATGCTGTCCGGCTGCATGGCTGCGGCAGCTAACGGGAACAGACCCAATAAGCAGCAAAGTATCCTTTTTGTCATGATGCGAATATACGGGTTTTTACAGATCGGTAAGCGGAAAAAAATGTGGGATAAATTTGATATTTATCCTATTAACCCGTACATTTGCGCTCTCGTTTTGGGATATAAACAAAAATAGATATTAAGCGTCATGAAGAGAACATTTCAGCCGTCGCTACGGAAAAGAAGGAATAAGCATGGATTCAGAGAGCGCATGAGCAGCGCTAACGGTCGCCGTGTGTTAGCCGCAAGGCGTGCAAAAGGAAGGAAACGCCTGACCGTATCGGACGAAGGCCGCCATAAAGCCTAATCACGATATTGCCGGTGACCGCTTGCGTCCGGAGCCTTCAGCCGGTTTCGCGTAAGCCATCGAGCATGAAAACATATCAATTTCCAAAAGAAGAACGGTTGTGTAGCAAAAGGTTGATTGATAGCCTTTTCCACAATGGTTCTTCTTTTTTTATTTATCCTTACCGTGTGGTGTTTATACGGGTGACGGGGCTGGCCCCCAAGGTCCAGGTGGTGTTGTCCGTTTCAAAACGCCGTTTTTCCCGTGCTGTGCATCGAAACCTGTTGAAACGCCGGATGCGGGAGGCTTATCGCCTGCAGAAGGGGCAGTTGCTGTATCCATCGCTCGAAAAGCAACCCTACGGGTTGGCTGTAGCCATCCAGTATGTGGGTAAAACGTTGCTGGACTATCCGATGATGCATGTGCGGATGGCTGATGCGTTGGCGAAACTTCGGGATGCGCATCTCTCGGAAGGGAATATACCGGATAGTCATGAGCGTGGTTAGTTTCATTTGGGAAAAGATGATCAAGGCAGCACTTGGAAGCGTTTTTTTGGTGCTGATTAAAGCCTATCAGCTATTGTTGTCGCCCATGCTGGGTGCTTCATGCCGTTATAGCCCTACTTGCTCGCAGTATGCCGTAGAAGCGATACGGAGGTACGGGCCGTTTAAAGGTGGATGGCTTGCCATCAAACGGATAGCCCGTTGCCATCCTTGGGGAGGGCATGGCCACGACCCCGTTCCTTAATCCCGGACCACCGCCTACCCATGACCGATTAACAAAAAATCACTAACTTCGCCGCCATATGCCAACGCATTTTATTCTGCAAATCGAAACGGCTACACAGGTATGCTCGGTGGCCCTGTCAAGAGATGGGACCACGATAGCGTTCCGCGATATCGACGAACCCAACGTGCATGCGTCGCAGCTGACGTTGCTGGTAGAAGCGTTGTTACGCGAGGCCGGTCTGACGTTCGCAGATTTATCGGCAATTGCCGTCAGTAAAGGGCCGGGGTCCTATACCGGTTTACGCATCGGTGTTTCCGCTGCGAAAGGGCTGTGTTATGCAACGGATCTCCCATTGATCGGCGTGGACACCTTGGCGGGCATGGCTGCCGGCTTTGCAGCCAAGCATGCGGAAGAGATTGAGCCAAAGGCGTGGCTGTGCCCGATGGTCGACGCACGCCGCATGGAGGTGTATACAGGGATGTACGACCACCGGCTTAAACCGCTGAAATCCGCCGCCGCCATCATTATCGATACCCATTCGTTCAGCGAATTGCCCGTCGGCCAGCGGGTCCTTCTCTTTGGGAATGGTGCGGACAAGTTTCAGGAGCTGTTTGCAGCCAACGAACGGGTGGCTGTGATTCCGCATTTCAGGAATTCGGCACGTTACTTAAGTGGCTGCGCATACCAGGCGTTGCTGGACAAGCAGTTTGAAGACGTTGCTTATTTCGAGCCCTACTACCTTAAGGACTTTGTGGCGACTACGCCGAAACAACGGTGAGCGGCCTAAGTGCCCAAGGCGATCCGGTGGGCCACTGGGCGCGGCGGCGAGCTAAAAAGAAATGCCGGTATGGCATCGAAAACAAAAACTTCACAACCAGCCCTTCCGTTTGAACCAAAAATAGATGCCGGCGGAAATGCCCACCATAAGCGCTATGGTAACCGGATAACCGTAATGCCATCCGAGCTCAGGCATAAATTTGAAATTCATTCCATAGACACCCACGATGAAGGTAAGCGGCATGAAGAAGACTGAAAAAATAGTCAATACGCGCATTATCTCGTTGGTGCGTTTTGACGATATCGAAAAATAAACGGATAATAGCTGGCCGGTATTTTCGGAGAGGTTGTCGAAAATAGTCTGTGTACGGATGTAAAGATCACGAAGGTCACGGGTATACGCATTGCTTTGCTCCACTGAATCGATACTGTCAACGATTTCATAGGAAAGCAGCATCAACCTTCTGATAACATCGATCTGGCGTTTTACGTAATACAGATTCCGGAGTATCGGCGATTCCGGTTGTTTCAGAAACACTTGTTCCTCGTAATAATCCAAAGATTCGGACAGCTGCCATGCCGGTCGCTCAAAGGTCAGAATCGATTCCCTGATCAATGCCTGGAGTAGATGCTGCGTCGTGGTGCACTTGCCTGTATTGATACGATTAGTTTTGACGGTGTCAATTAAATTGTATTCGGCACGGTGCACGGTGACGAGGTAATCGCCTGTGAAAAATATGGTAATCTTATTGGTCAGCTCCTGGATGGTGTCTGCCTCATCACCCTGGTCAGGCGAAAAAACCCTGAAGATGATAAACGTATAATGGTCGAATAGTTCGTATTTGGGCAAATGGTCCGGTTGCATGCAGTCTTTAATGGACGCCTCGTGCAGCGCATATTGGTCGGCTACCTGCCTGATGTCCGCATCGCTCGGTGCCGATAAATCAACCCAGTCGAAGCCATTCGTGCTTTTGGATGCCAGTAGCTGTATCATGAGCCTTTATCATTTAAATGCGATGACCGAATGTCTAAAAAAAACTTTGGTTTTATGTTATTTTTTCTGACAAAAATCCTTTTTTTGTTGTTGCAACAACAAGAGAATTGCGATAACGAACAAGTACATGCCAGTAACAGTAATCAGAAAGGAAAAGATATTTGAGCCAGATTCCAGCCGTGTCATTGCCAGGTTTTTCTTTGCCGGCGAAGAGCGGGCCAAACGGTTGATTATGGCGTTGATGGCGCTCAGTGATGAACAGCAGCGTGACGTCCTTAGTCAGGTATTGCGCAAATATTCGAAGCGCCATCGCAGCCTTAAAAAGATATTTGCAAACCATTTCGCACGGTTGATTCCCGTGATGGAGTTGATGGAAATTGATCATGCGAAATTGCCTGATCACCTGAAGCAGCTTATCGGGGCGTATTTCACCATGGAGTATTCCATCGAGGCCGCCGCGTTTTTCAATCCGTCTATCATTGAACATCCGGACCAAACATCACTTGGGCGGGGCCAGAAGCGTATCATTATCAGTTTCAGGGCTACGGGAGAGGGGCATATTTCATCGATTGCGTTCAGGCAAGGTGTACTCGATAGCAACATGGATATCGATGTGGAGCCTCCGGGGAAAATGCTGGAGGTACCCGAGCAGGTAAAAAACCATACCTATCATAAAAAATCATTCCTCCGTAAGCTGCGTGAAATGTGGGGTGACAGCGGTTACCGTAATGACGAGGCGTACGAAATTATTAGCGATCAACTGCAAGACACGTTTACCTATGAGGAGTTAAAGCATGCATTGAAGGAAGTGCAGGTAAAGCTGGAGCCCCGTCAGGATAACCTGGCCTTCCTGCAGGAGGTGCGGTGGTTGGCATCATCCCATTATGAGATGACATTTTCTACCGATACTTCGGTGTGCGAGCGGGTTATCTTCCCCATTGCTGATACCGAGAAAAACGGCATCGAAGACGCCAGGTTTGTCCGTTTCATCGGCGAAAAGGGAGCTGTTACTTATTATGCTACCTACACCGCTTATGATGGGATATCCATCCTTCCCAAGCTGCTGGAAACCAAGGATTTTCGTCACTTTAAGGTAATGCCCCTGCATGGATATATTGCCCAGAATAAAGGTATGGCGTTGTTTCCGCGCAAGGTTAATGGGAAATATGCCATGTTATGCCGTATTGATGGGGTGAATAATTATATCGCGTACTCCGATACGGTCAATGTATGGCGCGAAGCCAAGCTGATCCAGACGCCACATGAACCCTGGGAATTGGTGCAAATGGGTAACTGTGGCTCTCCGCTGGAAACGAAGGCCGGCTGGCTTGTGCTTACGCACGGTGTCGGGCCCATGCGCGAATACGTGTTAGGTGCTTTGCTGCTCGATTTGGAGCATCCGGAGCACGAAATCGGACGTCTGAAAGAACCATTGCTTGTGCCTAATCGGAAAGAGCGTGAGGGGTATGTGCCTAACGTTGTGTATTCATGCGGTGCCTATATCCACGAAGGAAAGCTGATTGTCCCATATGCCATGTCGGACTATGCGTCCACTTATGCGGTGGTAGATGTGGATGAATTGTTGGAAAAGCTACTTGACAATGGCAGCGAATCAGCTGGCTAAGATGTGTCGGTAAACGTCAAGGTAGCTATCCACCATCTTTTCCCTGGAAAACATGGATCGTGCCCAGTGGCAGCAATCCATGCGGGATAATTGTCCGACCCTTGCAACCGCCGATACGGCTTCATCCACGCCGGATACCAGGAATCCGGTTTTGCCGTCAACCACCAGTTCCGGCATGGAGCCCCTATTGATGGCGATTACCGGTGTGCCGCAGAGCATGGCTTCGGCGACGCTCAGGCCGAATGGCTCATCGAAACCAATCAGGTGCAGCAGCACCGCGGCGTTGCCCAATAAGCGGTTCCGTTCATCCGGACCGACATTGCCCACATATTGAATCTGGTGGCCATCTATATGAGGCGATACGCTGGCGTCAAAATAATGCTCATCTTGTACCAAGCCGGCCATGATAAGCCGGCGTCCCGTCCGTTGTGCCACCTCGATAGCGAGGTGGGCTCCTTTTTCTGGATGTATTCGTCCAAAATACAACAGGTAATCGTCCGGCTGCTCGACCGCATCAAACAACGACGTATCAATACCGTTGTAAACCGTGGCCAGGTAGTCGAGCGCCGGTGACCGGTCGGCATTGCTGATGGAAATATAGGTGCTTGTCCGGTTATATCGCTTGTATACCGGGACAATCCTGGGTGAGGAAAAGCCATGGATGGTGGTGACCACAGGGGTGCGGATTAACCTTGAATAGGTCAGTGGAAGAAAATCAAAATGGTTGTGGATGATGTCAAATTCATTTGCCGCTTCCATGACCTGGGCAATATGCAGGCATTCCTCCACTTTGGGATCGAGCGCTGGATCCTCGGCATACCCCCGAGGTGCAGTATAACGAAGTTTGCCCGCAGTGATGGAGTCTGCTGTGGCAAACAAGGTTACATCCAAGCCTTTTTGTACCAGCCCTTCCGCAAGTGTAGAGGCAACCTGCTCCCAGGGGCCATATTTACGAGGCGGCGTCCGCCAAGCTATGGGAGCTAATATGGCTATCTTCATTGGTCTCCTGTGAAAGTATACGATTCGTGGGCTTCTCAAATGTCTGCTGTACAGCCAGGTAAGAAATCAAATACGCGAGGGTGCTTTCCGCTCCCTGATTGCGATTGACACCGTCCTTTTCCAGGCCGTCGCAACAACCGCCGGTCTCGAAGTCGTAAAGACTGATGCGTAAATCGTTTTCGCCCAAAAACCACATGAAGGCCGTATATACAGACCGTAGGTAATGCGGATCGCCGGTGTTGTTGTACGCTTGGAGAAACAACAGTACAGTGGCCATGGCATCGACGGGTTGCTGGTCAAACCGTGAGCATGTCCCATCCTGTTTGAACCATGCTTCGTTGCCTACCAGGCTTAGGTATCCCTTATGCATGGTGTGTGTTTCTAAGAAGGCCATGCTTTCAAAGCCGACTTGCCGAAAGGTATCATCATTGAGCAATTCGCCGGCCCGCATCATCGATAGCGGCAGCAACGCGTTGTCATAAGCCAACAGCGACTCGTACCAATGCCAATTATCCCGCCGGTGGATGGTATATTCCCGATGGAGGCGGAGTGCAAGCCGATGGGTGAGCTCCATCATGCCGTCATCTGTCGGATGGCTTTTCAGGTAATGGTATAGTCCGAGGATGGTATTGGCAATGCTGCGGATAGACTGCAGGCGCTCGAATTGCGGGACGGCCTTGAAAAACACCTTGCGGGCTACCTGGAAATAGGCATCTTTGGGTGCGTGGGCCATAGCGTAGCCGATGGCCCAGATAGCCCGGCCGAAGGCATCTTCCGAGCCCACTTTATCGAGGAAATTACGGTTGAATCCCATGAAATTGCGGAAGGTCCCATCGTCGTTTTGCGCATAATGGATATAGGCAAGGTATGTCGGGATATAACGCAGGGCTGTTTCATCCTTGGCACGCCGATAAGCCATGAGCGCCATCAGCAGCGCCCGCGCATTGTCGTCCAGGCAATACCCTTCATGGTAGTTGGGGATGCCGTATGTCGCGTGCTGGAAAATGCCGGTACTGTCCGTGAGCCGTACGACATGGTCCAGGCGCAATGGCGGGAGGATACTTCGGTCGAATGCGGGATCCTTTCTAATCGGATGGATTAAAGCGTGCTGGATGACCTGCCGGAAAAGATCGCTGTAAAGCTCACCGATCTTCGGCCACGTAATCAGTTCGCCAAATTCGAGCGCTCGGGATCGCATGGCCGCCAACTTTTCCGGATGGCTGAATAGATCGATCAGTACCGCAGCAAGCTGTTGGCTATCGTTGAAATCAAACAGTGCTCCCCTGCCATCGGCAAGGAGTTCGGCAGCATGCCAGTAGGGGGTCGAGACGACGGCGGAACCCACGCCAAGCGCGTAAGACAACGTTCCACTGGTGATCTGCGCCTCATTGAGATAGGGCGTAATGTAGATATCCGAAGCAGTGAGGTATTTGAAGAGTTCGTGTTGCGATGCGTATTGGTTCAGGAAAACCACATGTTCTTCCAATTGGAGCTTTTTGACCAGCCGATGGAGGAACAGGCGGTATTCTTCGCCAGCATGCTTGATGACGTTAGGGTGGGTTTTCCCAAGCACGATATAGCGGACATCGGGATGCTGATGCACTACGGCCGGCAAGGCTGTGATCGCCGTTTCGATACCTTTATTGCGGCCGATGAACCCAAAGGTCAAAAGTACTTTCCGGTCGGTTAGCTTCAGTTCCTGCCTTACTGCCCGCCGGTCGTATTGGATATCCGGAACGCCGTGGGGTATCACCACAATTTTACTGGCGGGAATCTCGTAAATGGTTTGAAGGAGCTCAACCGCTTTATCAGCCATGACCACTACGCGTTGCGCTATCTTCGTAATTTCCTTAAGGATATACAATTCGTTGTACGAGGGTTTTTTGAGTACGGTATGGAAGGTGGCGACAACCGGAATTTCCAGGCTATGCAGCAAGGCAAGAATATATACGCCGTTTTGTCCGCCAAAGATCCCGTACTCGTGTTGGATTAGGCAGAGGTCTGCACCGCTTTGATTGATAACATCCGCCGCTTTCAAATAGGTATCGTGATCGTCTTGGCGGATAATATGCTTCACCTCGGCAGGGTAATTGTATTCGCCCCCCGGGTCATTAATGGCTACCACGAAGTTTTGAGCGGTGTTTCCGGTGTCGGAAGATAAGGAGTCAAACAGATTTTTTGAAAAAGAACCAATACCGCATTGCCGCGGCGTGTAGGTGCCAATTAATGCAATCTTCATCGTGTTTTCGTAATGGTAAAATTTATTCCTAACAATAAACGTTCGTGTTCTTTTAAACTTAAAAAACGGTAATTAGTTTCGATTTTCACCAGAACTGACAAAAATTCAGTTGACTGCAGCGCTATTTCCTTACTCATCCATGCAATACAGCTTAATTAGCATGAGCTAATAGGATGCCAAACTTTGAATAAAAAAAGAGGCTGCCGAAAAGGCAGCCTCAGGATAATGTCTCATGGCGCATCTCGCCGCATTTGCTTGCTATTTTTTCTCTTTCGCATAGTCTGCATTCAGCGCGGAAAGCACCTCATTGGTGATTTCTAAGCTTTCATCGGCATAGAGCACACCCGGATTGGCCGCAGAGTAGGTTAATACCAACTTGTAACCGTTCTCCTTTGCATGTTTTTTCAGGTAATCCGTGATCCGCGAATACAATTTCTCGTTTTCAGCGGCCTCCTCCTGTGCGAATGAAGCGCTTGCATTCTGGTTATGGCGGGCCAGTTCGTCCTGTTTGCGGGCCAGACGCTCCTCGGTGCTTTGCCGATCAGCGGCGCTCATGGTTGCTGCCTTTTGTTGATAATCCGCGACTTCGCGCTGAAAAGCATTGCTGCGGGATTGCAGGTCGGCCTGTGCTTTCTTTGCCTTGTCCTCCAGTTTGGTCCTCACATCCTTGAAGTATTCGAATTTTTCGAGCAAGGTATCTATGTTTACATAGACAATCTTTTCGGCGTTGTTGGCTTGGAGTGAGTCTCCCCCTGGGGCAGCTGCCGATGGCTTTGTTCCTTGGTTATTGCAGGACACTACAGTGGCGGCCAGCAATGCACATATTCCGGCTTTTGCAATAAATGCGAACGCGTTTTTCATACTTCTCTTGTTCATTTTCTTAATTAAAGGGCAAACCTAAGATAAAAATCCCATATTTCCCGCACTAAATTGCGATTTGCAGGCGCCATTTTGACGCGCGGCGCCGTCCGGTCATCCGCCATCCGGCGGCTCTTAGGCGACGCAACATGGCGAAACGGTGGCGGTAAGGGGGTATTTACGCAGGCTCGTGCTTGGTACTGCAAATCATAGCGAAGCAGTAATTGCTCACCTCGCCGGTCGCTACTATTAACGAATAACGGGACGTACAGCAGTGCGCGAATACTATTTCATTTCTTGCACATTTTTCGTATCTTTGGGCACCGAATTTAACAACAATAATGAACGAAGAAAATAAGAAGCAATCAACTTATTCAGCAGATAACATACAGGTATTAGAAGGATTGGAGGCCGTGCGTAAACGGCCTTCCATGTATATCGGTGACACGGGCGTCAAAGGATTGCACCATTTGGTATATGAAGTGGTAGACAACTCGATCGATGAGGCCGTTGCCGGTTATTGCGATGATATCCATGTAATTATCCACAAAGACAATTCCATTACGGTTGAGGATAACGGTAGAGGGATTCCCACCGGGATTAATAAGAAAGAAAACAAATCGGCCCTTGAATTGGTCATGACGGTGCTTCATGCCGGGGGTAAGTTTGATAAGGATACCTACAAGGTTTCCGGCGGTCTCCATGGCGTGGGGGTATCCTGCGTAAACGCCTTATCCACGGTGCTGATAGCTGAGGTACACCGTGAGGGAAAGGTATTCATGCAAGAATACCACAAGGGGAAGCCGCAGTACGACGTGAAGGAAGTGGGCGAGAGCGAGCGAACCGGTACAAAGGTGACGTTTCATCCCGATCCGGAAATATTCACGACCACAACCGTATACAATTATGACACGCTGGCAAGCCGCCTGCGTGAACTGGCATTCCTGAATAAAGGTGTGCGGCTGACGCTGGTTGATGAACGTGAGGAGCAAGAGGATGGTTCGTTGCTGAGCGATGTGTTCTATTCGGAGGGCGGATTGAAGGAGTTTGTCAAGTACCTTGATGGCACCCGCCAGCCGCTCATTCCGGATCCCATCTATGTCGAAGGCATCAAACAGGGGATTCCTGTGGAGCTGGCTTTGCAATACAACGATACGTACTCCGAAAATGTGCATTCGTATGTCAACAACATCAATACCATCGAAGGCGGTACACATGTGGCGGGGTTCCGCAGGGGGCTTACCCGTACGTTGAAAGCCTACGCGGACAAATCCGGCCTGCTTAAAAACATGAAGGTAGAAATCACGGGAGACGACTTCCGTGAGGGGCTCACGGCGGTAATTTCGGTGAAGGTGGCCGAGCCGCAGTTTGAGGGACAGACCAAGACTAAGTTGGGCAACAATGAGGTCATGGGTGCCGTAGACATGGCCGTCGGTGAAATTCTCAGCAATTATCTCGAGGAAAACCCCAAGGAAGCCAAGGCTATCGTTCAGAAAGTAATTATTGCGGCGCAAGCCCGTGCTGCGGCACGCAAGGCCCGCGATATGGTGCAACGCAAGAACGTGATGGGAGGCAGCGGCCTACCCGGCAAATTGGCGGACTGCTCGAACAATGATCCGTCGAAGTGTGAAATATACCTCGTGGAAGGGGACTCTGCGGGCGGAACCGCCAAACAGGGCCGCGACCGGGAGTTTCAGGCTATATTGCCGCTCCGAGGTAAAATCCTCAACGTAGAGAAAGCGATGGAGCATAAGATCTACGAAAACGAGGAGATTAAGAACATGTTTACTGCTTTGGGTGTAAGTATCGGCACGGAAGACGATGCCAAAGCGCTGAATCTGGATAAGTTGCGATATCACCGGGTAATCATCATGACCGATGCCGACGTGGACGGTTCGCACATTACCACGTTGATCCTTACCTTCTATTTCCGTTATATGAAGGAGCTGATTGAAAACGGTTATGTGTATATCGCCACGCCACCGCTGTACCTGGTCAAAAAGGGTAAGGAGCAGGAATATGCTTGGAATGATGACCAACGGGATGCGGCAATCCAACGACTGAAAGGTGCCGGCAAGGAAGATAGTGTCCATGTGCAGCGGTACAAAGGTCTCGGCGAGATGAACGCGGAGCAACTTTGGGAAACTACAATGAATCCCCAGACCAGGACGCTGCGGCAGGTGACCATAGAGAATGCAGCGGAATGCGATCGGATTTTCTCTATGCTAATGGGTGATGAAGTAGCGCCGAGACGTGAGTTTATCGAGCGCAATGCCAAGTATGCGAAGATAGATACATAAGTGGTCAGTGATGGGGGGTCAGTGGCCTGTCTTATGACGGCTACCGATCACCCATCACGGTTCACTCATCACCGTTCGCTGTTCACCCGCCACCGAATACCGCCAGTCAGATCCCTACAGCGGCCTTTCTGTGCAGGTACTTCCTTTTATACTCCAGTGGGGTCATATCCGTGACCTTCTTGAAATGCCGGTAAAAATTGGACACATTGTTAAACCCGCACTCGAAGCAAACGACTTCCGTAGGTAGGATGTCTTCTACCAATAGCCGGCATGCATGGCTAATGCGTATTTCAATCAGGAAGTCGTAGTAGGTTTTTTTGGTCATCAGCTTGAAGTATCGGCAAAACGAGGTTACGCTTAGGTTGGCTATCGAGGCGATCTCATCCAGGGAAATTTCCTTTTTATAATTGCTTAACGTATAGGTGCATACCTTGTTGATGCGCGCGGCGTCCATTTCATTGGAGTTGTAAAACGCATGTGCAGAAGCAATCGATACATACTCATCGGTTTCTGCCATCGTTTTGAGGATAGACAGGAGTATAATCAGCCGTTCCATGTTGGTTGCCGACGTTGCGCTGTGCATTAGGTCGATCAATTTGGTGCGGCTTCTGCCCGTAAATTTCATTCCTTTGCGGGCCTTTTCAAACAGCTTGGGAATCAAGTAGGTTTCCGGTAGGTTAAGGAAGTCACGGCCAAGGCAGTCGGGAAGAAAATGAATCACAATAGCTTCCACCTTCCGATCCGGATGGTTTTGGTAATATTCCTCGTTGCACTGCCACATATGCGGTAGGTTGCCGCCCAGTAACAGCACTTCACCTTCCGAAAAGTTGCCGATATTATCACCGATAAAGCGTACGCCTTTGCCCCGGATAACGTGATGCAGCTCCAATTCGGGGTGGTAATGCCATAGTGATCCGAAATTCGCCAAGACGTCGTGCCGCGCACTGAATGATGACTGAATTTGGGTCGGTACTTTGTGGAAAAGTGGTTTCATGGCTTAAAATCGTTGTTTTTTTTCTTCTTTCGGCGTTGAAAAAAAAGGTCTATAACCTGTGTACTTCACGGCTGAGGATCTGTCACCCCAGCACGAGTCCTAAAATATAGAATAAAAATCCGATTTCCAAGGAAATGGCAAGATTGTACAATAAGAAGGCAATAAATTCCAATCTATCCGGGTTTGGGTTGCCCCGGGGAAGCCAACATCCTATAGGCAGTGGGAAAAATAGTAGAACGATTTATATCGTCAAGGCGCTATCTTTGCTTCCACAGACTAAATATCAAATAATAAACCTTGATGAAAAATCTACCCCTTATTGATATTGCCGTAATCATTGCTTACTTGGCCGCCATGGTGCTGGTGGGCGTATGGTTTTCAAGGAAAAACAAGAGTGCCGATCAGTTCACGAAAGCCTCGGGCCTGATTCCCGGATGGGCGATCGGGCTTTCAATCTATGCGACATTCTTAAGCAGCAATACATTTTTAGGGGTGCCGGGCAAGGCGTTCGGCAGCAATTGGAATGCCTTTGTGTTCAGTGTTTCCATGCCGTTGGCAGCCTGGGTGGCGGTCAAGTATTTTGTGCCTTTTTACCGGGCAACGGGCGAAGTCTCCGCGTATACCAATTTGGAAAAGCGATTTGGCCCCTGGGCGCGCAGTTATGCGGTCGTCTGTTTTTTGCTGACGCAACTTGCCCGAATGGGGTCGATTTTCTTCGGGATAGCGCTCAGTCTGCAAGCGCTTACCGGCTATTCCATGGAGACGATTATGCTGATAACCGGTATATGCATCATTATCTATACCGTGATGGGGGGCATTGAGGCCGTCATCTGGACAGAAGTGGTGCAGGGGATTATCAAGACACTTGGGGCGGCCCTGATTGTTTTCCTGGTGGTCAGCAATATGCCGGGAGGTATTTCGAAAATTGTTGAAATCGGTCAGGCTGACCATAAATTTGGCCTGGGGACATTTTCGCTTGATTTTACTTCCTCGTCGTTTTGGGTGATTCTGTTATATGGGTTTTTCATCAACCTCAACAACTTCGGGATGGACCAAAACTATGTGCAGCGTTATCACACCGCCTCTTCGGCCAAAGAAGCTGGTAAGTCGGTTTGGCTCTGTGTGTGGATCTATGTGCCAGCTTCGTTGCTGTTTTTTATCATCGGCACCTGCCTGTATGCTTATTACCAGACCAATCCGACGTTGATCGAACCCGTCAAGATACAGACAGCAGCTGAACGCCTGGGAAGCTCGGCCACGTCGGTGGAAATCGCCGCACTTGCAGCGACCCTGAAACCCGAAGACTACGGTGATAAGGTCATGCCGCATTTCATGGTTACCGAAATTCCCGTAGGCCTTGTCGGGCTGATTGTGTCGGCCATCCTATCCGCCGCAATGAGCACCATCAGCTCGGGGATGAACGCATCAGCTACGGTGTTTTCCGAAGATATTTACAAGCGGTATATCAACCCAAAGCTGGAAGGTAAGGGCCAATTGCGTCTGCTGTACCTGGCGACCGCGGTCTTCGGTTTAGCGGGTATGCTGACCGGCGTGGCCATGATCGGCATTAAAAGCGTGCTCGATGTGTGGTGGCAGCTTTCCGGTATCTTTGCCGGCGGCATGCTGGGGCTGTTCCTATTGGGGATCATGAGTAAAATGGCTCGCAATAGCGATGCTATCGTCGCTGTGATCACCGGTGTACTTGCCATACTTTGGATGACTTTTTCATACCTGATACCCGAGCAATACGGTTACTTGAAATATCCGTTACATGCCAATATGATTATTGTGGTCGGAACCCTGGTGATTTCGTTAGTGGGAATCGGGTTGGCAAATGTCCGCCGACAGAAGCAATCATTTCGCTAACATCCTACAATACACCGCCAATTTGCTACAGAACAGCGGCTACTGTACTGCCTACCTTTGAATGTGTCATTTATAAGGTAGATAAGTACCCTGATAGCGATGAGCAATAAAGATAAAGGATATATTCCCGTCATGTTGACTCCGTTTGAAGAGAACGGAGCGGTAGATTATAAAGGGCTGACCAAATTAACGGAAAGCTATCTGCGTGCCGGCGCTGCCGGCCTATTTGCCAATTGCCTTTCGAGCGAAATGTTTGAGTTGAACGAAGTGGAACGTTTGGCGGTGACGCAGCATGTGATCAACGTGGCAGGCGGGGCTGTACCCGTGGTGGCTACCACCACGTTCGGGGGGACCGTTTTTCAGCAGGCGGACTTCACGAAGCGGATGTACGACGTGGGTATCGATGCGGCTATCGTGATCACCAATATGCTGGCCGGAGCGGCCGAAGCAGACGAAGTGTTTGAAGAAAACGTTTTCAAGTTGTTGGATGCCACCAATGGAATACCACTTGGATTCTACGAGTGTCCCGATCCGTTTAAACGTGTGCTTTCAGCGGCGCAACTCAAGCAGTTTGTCGACACAGGCCGGGTAATTTATCACAAAGATACCAGCCTGGATATTGAACAGGTGCGTGCCAAACTTGAAGTCACCCGTGATGTGGCCGCTTTCGGCTTATATGATGCTTACATGGTACATGCTGTCGAATCGCTGAAAGCCGGTGCTGCGGGGTTATCCTGTATCCAGGGCAATTACTTTCCGGAGCTGATCGTATGGTTATGTGAAAATTATGACAACACAGCACTGGCTAACGAAGTTGCCCGAGTGCAGCAGTTTTTTATTGATCACATGGATGTCATGCACGCCGTATATCCGGTGGCGGCCAAGTACTTTTTGCAGAAACGTGGTATGCCGATCGCGACATTTACCAGAAGGGATGTGGGGGTCTTTGATGAACAGGTGAAGCAGCGTGTGGAGGTACTTTATGATGCGTATCAACAACTGTTTCAACATATCGAAGTGAGCGGCGTTGACGGATTGCCAGATGGTGGAAAATGAAGCCCATGTGGAAACAGATACGAAGCGTGCATTCGTACCGTTAAGCATTTAAAGCCTTTACGAAGTAAAATGAATAATAATTTACAGATGAAACAAGTGTGCTATATAAAGCTGGTGGGAATAATCTTTTTATCGCTTGCTTGCGGAGGGAACGCCAAGCATCGGGGTCAACTTAACGGTGATTCCGATACGCTTGCCGAGCAGTTGCCTGAACGGGCAACCATCGGCGAAGGCGCCTATTTAAAAGGTGAGCTCCTTTATCCGCTGGATAACAGGCCTACGCCGGAGTGCCATGCGTCAACAATCGTTGAAACACCTGATGGGCTGGTCGCCGCGTTTTTTGCCGGTACCGAAGAGGGACATCCGGATGTGGGCATTCGTGTATCGCGATTGGTAGACGGTACATGGACATGGCCTGAGGAAGTGGTCAACGGTGTACAGAACGACACATTGCGTTATCCGTGCTGGAATCCGGTGCTGTTCCAACCAACGGGTGGGGATTTGATGTTGTTTTATAAAGTCGGGCCCAGCCCGCAAACCTGGTGGGGGATGGTCATCACGTCGAATGACAATGGTGTTACCTGGTCACAGGCTCATAAATTGGGTGAGGACGCCGCCGTTGGCCACTTGCTTGGCCCTATCAAGAACAAACCGGTTGAGTTGGCAAACGGGACCATCATCAGTCCGACAAGTATTGAATATCCTCGTGACGGCGACGATCAAGACTGGCGCGTATATTTTGAGATCAGCAGCGATAAAGGGCAAAGCTGGGAAGTGGTGGGGCCCATCAATGATGGCATCGAATTCGATGCAATCCAGCCCAGTATATTAACCTATCCAGACGGCAAATTGCAAGTGATTTGCCGGAGCCGCGAGCATGTGTTGGTCGAAAGCTGGTCCGAAGATCAGGGGAGGACCTGGAGTAAGGTGACGGCGACCGGATTGCCTAACCCCAACTCGGGGACGGACGCAGTAACGTTACAGGATGGCCGTCAATTGCTGGTATATAATCATTCGACCCGCCAAGGGGCAGAACCTAAAGGAAGGAATATATTAAATGTCGCATTGTCCGATGACGGAAAAGATTGGACGCCGGTGATGACATTGGAAAACGAACCTATCCAAGATGGCTACGCCTATCCAGCTGTTATCCAGTCGGCTGACGGACTGGTTCATATCACATACACGTACAACAGAAGAACGATAAAGTATGTGGTATTGGATCCAAAACAGTTGTAGCAGGGCCCAGCGGTACAGCGGCAGGAACGGAGAAAACGTTCAGATGTTGAGAAATTCCCGATGTTTCCAGCTGTTGGAGTTTGGGCTGGAACGCTCACTTCGTTCACGCTCCTAGGCCCAAACGCCAACAGCTGGAAACAAACCGGCATTTGTTGCACACCCAGCTGTAGCTGCATATCGTCCGAAATACCTACTTTTGTTGCGTGATCCAATGCGATGAAAGACTACAAAGCATATTTTATTATCCCAGCGCCCCCCGAACAGGTTTATTTGGCCCTTACCACGGCGGAGACCATCCGGCTTTGGACGGGCGATGAGGTCGTGATGGTTGCCCAACCCGGCACGGAGTTTTCGCTGTGGGACGGCGCAATAGTGGGGAAGAATCTGTCGTTTGAACCCGGCAGAAAAATCGAACAACAGTGGTATTTCGGTGAGCAGGAAGAGCCCTCCATTGTGACCATCAAGCTCCATGAACATAAGCACGGGACTTCAATGGAGGTAAGGCAAAGCAATATTCCCGATGAGGAGTACGATAACATCGTGGATGGTTGGCGTACTGAATATGCCGCTTCGCTTATCGACTTTTACGCGGATTGACCAGCGGGGAGATGTTTTTTTTTCCATAAGGATAATATCATACAATCCCTCGCTAACTTATTATATTAAGGCTCTTCCTGCCGTGTCTACATTTGGGGAGTAAAACGATGTAACAACGATGAAGCCCTCCCTGAAAAATAGTTTTCTATTACCTTTGCTTTTTGTGGTCTTGCTTTGTTGTCGTGGCGTTGGCATTTATGCGCAGGGCCAGCAAACCGTTGCATATCCTCCTTCACCAATCCCTGATAGAATCGTGCTGAACGTGACGGAAGATCTTTCCACCTCCATGGCGGTGACGTGGCGTACGAGCCGGGACGTCTCGGCTGGTGCTGCCCAGATAGCTATTGCGGATGCAAACCCTGCCTTTGCTGGCTCGGCAAAGACCGTCACGGCAGCGACACACTCCCTGCATGTTGAAGAGGTAGGGGCCAACTATCATGCTGTTGTATTCAACGGCCTCCGTCCCAATACCACTTATGCATACCGTGTAGGGAACGGTGAGTATTGGAGCGAATGGCTCCACTTTACGACAGCCGGAAATCGAGGAGAGAAACTGACGTTTCTGTATTTCGGTGATGTACAGGCTAATATCCGTCCATTGTGGTCGCGGGTGATTCGGCACGCCTACCGAGTGGCACCCGAAGCGCGGTTGGCGTTATATGGGGGCGACTTGGTCAACCGGGCAAATCGCGATGTGGAGTGGGGAGAATGGTTTGCCGCCGGTGGGTTTATCCACGGCGAAGTGCCGGCTATGCCTACCCCGGGCAACCACGATCATGCCGATACGGAGCAAGGGGATGATCGCATCAGTGTATTCTGGCGGCCGCAATTTACTTTGCCTGAGAATGGGCCAAGCGGGTTGGAGGAAAGCTGTTATTTCATCGATGTGCAGGGGGTGAGGTTCATATCCATCAACACCGAACGCTATGACGTCTCCAATGACGACCGGAAGAACCAGCGGGAGTGGTTGGAACGGTTACTGGCCGATAACCCCAACCGGTGGACCTGTGTCGTCATGCACCACCCCATTTACTCGACCAAACGCAATCGCGACAACGCCGAACTGCGGAAGGACCTGAAACCATTGTTTGACCGATATGGCGTGGATTTGGTTTTACAGGGACATGACCACACCTACGCCCGCGGTATGACAAGCATTCCCATGGATGACGGGAAGTCGTCCGGCACGATGTACGTCGTATCGGTAAGCGGCCCGAAAATGGCTGATGTATTGCAAGCCGATTGGATGGAGCGTAGCGCCGACCACACCCAATTGTTCCATGTGATCGACATCGAAAACGATGTGCTGCGTTTTAGGGCGTTGACAGCAACAGGCGAACGTTATGACGAATTTGAACTACATAAGACGCCGGGCGGTATAAACCGGCTGGTCAATCAAATCCCGATCCATGCCGGATCGCAATAAATATATTCCTTAATCAATGATGAAAAGCCTATCCATATTCTTGTTTTGCCTGTTTGCAGGCTGGAGTTCGTCGGTGGCGCAAGTAGTACCGTCCACAACAATCACGGTAGCCGACTCCACACTGGTATTTCCCTTGCAGTCTCAGCACGTGCATGGAAGCAGCGTCGTGCAATTGCCAGACGGCGATTTGTTGCTGGCGTGGTTCGAGGGGAGCGGGGAACGGACGGCGGACGACGTACGTATCATGGGCGCGCGCCTGAAGAAGGGCAAGCGTCAATGGAGCAAACCTTTCGAACTGGCCGATACCCCTTACCTGCCGGATTGCAACCCGGTACTTTTCATGGCAGGGAATAAACTTTTCCTGGTATGGATTGCTGTGCAGGCCAATAAATGGGAGCATTCCATACTTCGGATACGGTCGACGTCGACGTATACCGGCGAGGGGGCTCCCACATGGCAGTGGCAGGATAATATCCTCTTGAAGCCTGATGAAACGTTTGCCGCGGAAGTGGCCGGGAAACTTCGTATGTTACCGCCGTTACAGTCCGGTTGGTCAGAGTATGCACCGCAGTACGATAAGTTAATCATTGCGGCTAGCCAAGATATTACCAAGCGGAGCACCGGGTGGATGACGCGGATAAAGCCACTGGTGTTTACTGATGGACGGATTCTGTTGCCGTTGTACTCGGACGGATTTAACCTGTCGATGCTGGCCATTTCCGATGATGGTGGTGCCTCCTGGCAACCCAGCCGGCCGATCGTGGGCAGGGGTCCGATACAACCTGCGTTGGCCCGACGCAAAGATGGCAGCATCGTTGCCTACATGCGGGACAGCGGCGATGCGCCGACACGGGTGCAGCTTAGTGAGTCTCGAGACGGTGGCAAAAGCTGGAGTGTCGCCCGCAAGACGGAGATACCCAACGGCGCAAGTGTGGATGTCGTTGTGCTGGACGACGGCAGGTGGGCCATGCTGGGCAATGACGTAGATGACGGACGCTACCGGCTGAGCCTTTACCTATCGGCCGATGAGGGGAAAACCTGGCCAATACGCTTCGCGGTTGAAGATGATGTTTCCAAATCCGGCAGGTATAGTTATCCCTCCCTGATCCAAGGGATGGACGGGCGGCTCCATATGACGTATTCATTCCACCTTGATAACGACCGGAAGGCAATTAAGTATGTGGTAGTAACGCCTTGAGCATTGCCGCAAGCATGAACCGAGAACCAAAAAAACACTAAACACGATAACCATGATGAAATTCAACGTAACGATCCTTTGCTCTTTGGCGCTATTGATAAGCGCCTGTAGCAAGCCCTCGTCAACCCATACTGCATCGTCGTCCTATGCTGATACGGCGTTTCTGCAGGATTACAGCGTGAAGTACCACGTCGATGAAAAAGATGCCGCATTGTGGCGGGTATATGCCAATAAAGAAGGGAAGATACAAGTACTGGCTTCCACCGGTCTGAAACAGCTTCATGACGGCCGGTTTTTATACCCCGGGAGGGTCGTGGCCGACCATACGTATCGTTTTATGGCGGCAAAAAATATTGTGGATATGGCGCTGTGCCAGGGGCAATTTGTCTATTTGGATGGGCATACCATCTTCAGCAACGCCTGGTCCGGGAGACTCCACGTCGAACACCAACTGGATAATCCAACAGCGTTTGCAGCTAACGGTAGTTTGGAGTTTTTGGTGACCAATGGGCATGTGCTCCATTTTATACGACGGCACGCTGTGGCGTGGAGAGGACAGGTCCCCGAGGGCGGTGTGTTGCAGGTACTTGGCCATCCGGAAGATCAGTCGCTTTTCTTCCTGTTGGCCCCTGAAGCGCTGTACCGGTTTTCCGCAGCGACCAACCAATTGGAGAAAATCCACGAGGGGACCGATTTTACTGCCTTTGACATCGATGTGCGGAAAAACCAACTGGTCATAGGAACCGCCGATGGCTATTTACGCTATGGCTTGGCAGAAGGTAAGCAGGTGGGTGAGAGACAAAGGGCGCTTCCGTGGACTGAAATCACCGCTGTGCAAGTCATTGACGGCAACAGCTGGTTTGGTACACCTAAGGGTGCATTTTCCGTAAAGGAGAACGGCAATATCACTTATTATGCCAGCAAGCGTTGGTTGCCCGATGATCAGGTGGTAGCCATTGCTCCAGGTGGCGACGGCGCCGTCTTGGTATTGACCCGAAATGGACTGGGGCACATCTGCTTCAAAAAGATGACCCTGCATGAAAAGGCTATGTACTACGAACAGCAGGTGAGGGACAGGCATATCCGAAATGGTTTTAATGCTACGCTCACGGGCATGACTGACGGTGATTTCAGTACAGGATACCTGGGCGATTCGGACAATGATGGTCTATGGACTTCGCTATACCTGGCTGCGCAGGCATTCCGCTATGCCACGACGGGCGAGCAACAGGCCTTGGAACACTGCATGGAATCGCTGGATGCCATGGCCCGCTTATACGATATCACTCCCGTTCCGGGCTTCCCTGCCCGTTCCTTCGAACGGCGCGGCAAAGGCGATACGCGCCATATGCTGTCTGATCCCGAGCGTTGGCAGCTGGCGGAACATCCCGATTGGTATTGGAAGGCAACGACAAGCAGCGATGAAGCGATTGGGCATATCTTTGCCTTCGGTGTTATTGCTGAACTGGTCGATCACAAAGAAACGCGGGATAAGGCTATCCGGCTGATTGATACATTAATGGGCCACATCGTGAAAAATGATTACTACTTGGTCGATTATGATGGGCAGCCGACCACGTGGGGCAAGTGGAATCCGGAGTATGTGAATGGATTTCCCACGACTGTGGGCGACCGTAAACTGAACTCATCCAATATCATCGGTATGTTGCAGACCGCCTACCATTTCACGGGAAAGTCGGTATACAAGGAAAAAGCCTTTGACCTGATGGACAACCATGGTTACCTTGAAAACCTGATGCGACCGATGAGCGAGATAGGGAAAGCCCCGGAAGGCGCAGATGATTGGAGTAAGCTGCTTTCGGGTTCGTGGAACCACTCGGATGACGAAATGTATTTTGCGGGTTATTGGGGCCTGTACAGGTATGCGTTTAATGATACCTTGAAAGTGAAATACAAGGAGGCTATCCTCGATCATTGGGAAGCCGAACGCCCCGAAAAAGAAGGGGCTTGGAACATCTTTACGGCCATTACGGAGATCGATACCTTTGACCTGGACGAAGCGGTGTGGTATCTGAAGGAATATCCACTTGATTTGGTACAGTGGACGGTTACAAACAGCCACCGCAAGGACATTACCCTGTTGCCTCCCAACTTCCGCAACCAGACCATTGAAACGGTACTACCACCCGATGAGTTGAAAATCTCGCGGCACAACGCTAACCGTTTCATCCTGGATGGCGGTAACAACGGCGCTGCCGAAAACAGTGCTGGAGACATCTGGCTGTTTCCGTATTGGATGGGGCGATACCTTGGCGTGATTCAACCGCCCGCTGATGAACAGACACCATACACCAAGTAGGAATATTGATGATTTTTTCATGCAGCCTTTATATCAAATTAATATGCATTTACGTGTTGTAAATCAGTAGTTTGTGCTCGTTTAAATGGTAAGATATACAATTTAAATGCTAATATCCTACAAGTATCGTGGTACACTTTAAGTTAAATTTGAAGCGTTGTTCAAGCAATTGCCTTATCTTGAAAGGGGCCAAGAAAGACGAACGATAGCCGATTCTCGTAAAGAATTTTGTATAAATGGGTGATGAAAATGCAGTAAGTGCATGTAAACTCGTAATGTCGATTTATGGCTGAAAATAAAAACACCGAAACGCCGGGGCAGGGGAAATCAACAAGACGCTTGGTTTCGCTGGATGCTTTCCGAGGCTTTACCGTGGCGGGGATGATTGTGGTAAATAGCCCGGCAAGCTGGGAGCATGTGTACCCGCCTTTGCTGCATGCTTCCTGGCACGGTATTACACCTACGGATTATGTCTTTCCCTTTTTTATTTTTATTGTGGGTATCTCCATTGCCTTGTCGTACGGGAAGCTCAAAGCAGCGGGTGTCGCTACCGGCAAGGTACTTGGGAAAACGTTCCGGCGTGCCTTTCTCATTTTCGTCATTGGTATATTCCTGAGCTTGTTCCCTGATTTCAATTTTTCGGAAATACGTATACCTGGGGTATTACAGCGTATTGCCATTGTGTTTTTGGTGTGCGCGGTGTTGTTTTGGTATACCAACTGGAAGCAGCAGGCCGTCGTCGGTGCCGCGGCGTTGCTGCTTTACTGGATAGCGATGGTATGTATTCCTGTTCCCGGTGTGGGTACGGGTTTGCTGGAACCCGGTAAAAATCTTGCCGCTTGGGTAGACAGCGCGCTGGTACCGGGCAAAATGTGGCAGGGTACGTGGGATCCGGAAGGCGTATTGAGTACGGTACCGGCTATTGCATCGGGAATTTCCGGGATGCTTGCCGGCAGGCTTATTGCGGCCACGGCCATGTCACAGGAGCGAAAGGTGATCTGGCTCTATATTGCCGGGTTATGTGCCTTTGCCCTTGGTTCAATATGGGGATGGGGGTTTCCAATCAACAAAAACCTTTGGACAAGTTCATATGTGCTGTACACATCCGGGTTGGCATCGATGGTGCTGGCGTCTTTGTTTTTTGTCATTGAGGTGCAGGGACACGCGGCATGGGCTAAGGTTGGTGTGGTCTTCGGGAGTAACGCCATCGTGGCTTACGTGATAGGCAGCATATTGCCGGATTTGCTGATGCCATTGAATAGCTGGTATGTCGGCAGCGTGGTGGAAGGGGCGAATTGGCCTCAAATGGCATCACTGCTATGGGCTTTGGGGATATGTGCGTTGTGCTACATACTCGTTTATCTGCTCTATCGGAGGAAAATCTTCATTAAAATTTAAAAAGGATCTGGAGGCAATGACGACACCTTTGGTCAATAACATCACGGTAAGAAAACAACAACCATAATCGAAAAAATATGCTACTTCCTAAAATGAGATGACAATGAAACAACGTTTTACATTCAAGATGAAATGGGCAAATATGCTGTGCATTTTGCTTTCGGCCTGCATGTTGCAAGGCATTGCCAATGCCCAGCAGCAAAGCAGGGCTGTGTCGGGTGTTGTAAGGACCAGCACCGACGGCGCCCTCGTCGAGGGGGTTAGCGTAGCGGTCAAAGGTGCGGATACCCGGGCTGCTACCGACGCCAGCGGCAGATACACGATCAACGTTTCGGGAGACAATCCGGTGCTGGTGTTTACGTCGGTTGGCTACCAACAGCAAGAAGTTGCCGTAAACAACCGGCAGGTGGTGGACGTTTCGCTCGTGCCATTGGAAGAGATGCTCGGCGAGGTCGTAGTGACGGCGCTCGGTATCGAGCGGGAGAAGAAATCCTTGGGGTACAGTGTGGGCGTAGTGCAAGGCGAGGACATGGTCAAGGTTGCCCAGGAGAATATTTTCGGGGGACTATCTGCCAAGCTTCCTGGTGTCACGTTGAACGAAACGAGTGGGCCCGGCTCGTCGGTCAGCATGATTATCCGGGGAGCCAACTCCCTGACGACGGACAACCAACCACTGTTTGTCATTGACGGTGTGCCCGTGTCCAGCGGACTGAATAACCAACGGCAGATGGGCGACCGCAACATCGTGGACTACGGAAATGCGATCTCCGACATCAATCCGGATGATATTGAAAGCATCTCGGTATTAAAGGGGCCAAGTGCAGCGGCATTGTACGGTTCGCGTGCCGGTAACGGTGTTGTGTTGATTACCACAAAATCCGGAAGGAAGGGTGAACGTACTACGGTAAATTTTTCAACGAGCAACGTGTTTGAGCAGCCAGTTAAATTCCTGGACTTCCATTATATGTACGCTTCGGGGAATAGGGGCAATTTGCTTGACGAGGGTTCGGCCTACTGGACCGGACTCCCATTGGATCGCGGCATCACCGCTGTGCAATGGAATAGTCCTCTGGATGAAAACGGTGTGCCAATCCCTACTGAGCTCCGTTCGTATAAGGACAATATGAAGAACTTTCTGCGTACCGGGATAACATCGACAAACAACCTGTCGGTCAGTGGCGGCGGAGAGCGCAGTTCATACCGCCTTTCGTTCAATAACATGAGCCACGGCGGTATGATACCCAATTCCAACCTGCAACGCAATTCGTTGTCGGCTGTGCTGGCCTATGAGCTGAATAGCAAATTAAAATTGAGCACGAACATCAACCTTGCGCGATCCAATTCGGATAACAGGCCAACCACAGCCAACCGTACCGCCAATCCATTAGATGCGGTGATGGCTTATCCGCATGTCAACATTCTCGAACTCAGAGACTATTGGCAGCAAGGCCAGGAGGACATCCAACAGCGGTCGGTACACAACAATACGGACAATCCTTATTTCCTTGCGTATGAACTTAATAATGGTTTTGTGCGGGATCGCGTTTATGGAAATATCAAGCTGGATTGGAACATTTCTCCCGAATTTTCGGCATTCGGACGGGTAGCGTTGGACAAATCGAATGAAAACCGAGAGACTAAAATGCCCAAAAGTTATTCCCGGGCCGCACAGGGAGGGTACTACCTTCAGGATATCGCCAGTGCGGAATTGAATACCGACTTCCTGGTAACGTATCGCAAAGCACTTGCGGATGTGGATCTAAGTTTTTCGGGCGGGGGCAATTACATGCGCCAGACCTATCGCGACGCGTATATGGGCGGTGCTGCATTGACCATCCCCGGGCTGTACCGGATAAGTAACGTGCCGGCCAATCAGCTCCAGTACTCCAACGGTACCTCGGACAGGGCAATTTACAGCCTGTATGCCATGGGATCCATTGGCTATCGTGGGATGCTGTATTTGGATTTGACGGCGCGCAATGACTGGGCCAGCTCGCTGCCCGAAGATGGCCTGTCTTTCTTTTATCCATCTGCTTCCTTGAGCTGGCTGGCTAATGAGACTTTCAATTTGCCGAAAACCGTTTCATTGCTCAAATTCCGGGCCGGCTGGGCACAGGTAGGCAATGCACCTGGTGCTTACCAAATACATCAAATGCTGGGTACAGGCTTATATGGCAACCTGATTACATCTTCGGTACCTGCTGATTTGCGCAATCCAACCCTAAAGCCGGAAATAGCGACATCTGCCGAGTTTGGCGTGGATTTGAACCTTTATAATAATCGGCTGCGCTTTGAGGGAACCTATTATAACGTAGGCAATAAGAACCAGCAGCTGCCCATTCCACTGCCTGAATCGTCGGGCTTTTCCAGTACGTTTGTCAATGCCGGACTCATCGTAAGCAAAGGGTGGGAACTGAGCCTTGGCGGCACACCCATTCAGAACAGCTCGTGGACATGGGACGTTAATGCTAATTTTTACCGTAACCGTACTATCGTGGAGGAGCTTACCGAAGGCTTCCCCATCCTGACCATGTGGTCAGATAACGGCGGCGGTTCCTTTGCCCGGGAAGGTGAACGGCTGGGTAACCTGTATAGCAGGGGCTATGCATTTGTCGATGACCCCAGTTCGCCTTATTACCGATGGCCGATTCTTACTGAACGGGGTGAGTATATTCCGGTCAACGATCCGGATTCGCGGATGCTCGTCGGAAACTACAATCCTGATTTTCAGGTGGGGCTGCAGACCACCCTGCAATACAAGCGGTTCTCGCTCGGCCTTAGTTTCGACTGGCGCCATGGCGGACAGTTTATGTCATTTACGTACCGGTATGGCGGCTCCGACTGGAAGTCTGCCAGACAAATGCGCGAACTGATACCGGGTGGCTTGTATGACGAGGCTGATTTGGCGGCCATGCTAAGGTCGGATCCCGAGCGGTATATCATACCAAGAAACGGACATTTCCCGCGGGTAGGCGGATATGAGCAATCGACAGGTGGTTATCTTAATGACAATTTCGGCAGTCCTAACCAGGCTTATGACGGTGCGTTCATCCCCGGTGTGATTGCCAATGGCGACGGTACATACCGAGAGCACCTTGGTGGCCCAGGTACGGTTATCTATCCGGTGTCTAACTTGTTCCCCTGGAGCTACAATCAAGCCGTTACCTTTGATGCGTCATTCATTAAATTGCGGGAAGTAACCCTTGGATACGACATTCCCAAACTTTGGGGCTTGCGCAATGCGCGGGTTTCCGTGTTTTCGAGAAACATCGTCTTATGGACCGCGGCCAAGATTGGCATCGATCCCGAACGGGCGTTCCAAGCGCAATCCGGTGTGCAGGGAAACACCTCAACGATGTATCGCCAAGGCATAGAGCTGCAGAATATCATGCCCATGACCATGCCGGTAGGGTTTAAACTGGATGTCACGTTTTAATTTGGATAACGTAAAAACAAGACTAAAAAAAACACCATGAACAAGGGTAGTAAACTATATAAGATCATCGTGAGTATGCTGCTCATGCTGAGCTTCTCGTGTAAAGACCGGTTGGTCGAACTTAATGAAAATCCAAACGCGGTTGCCCCGAATTCGGCAAACCCGAATTTGATGCTTGCCCCCGTATTGTCTCAAGCCGCCAAGGGCTATTTACGACTTGGATTTGGAACGGTCGGCGGGGTGATGCAGCATATGCAGGAAGATGGCTGGTTCGCCGGCTATAACCATTACCAGTGGGCACCGGAAAACTGGGGGGGATGGTACGGGCCGCTGCGGACAAACGAATTGATCCTCCGACGTGCCGAAGAGCTGGGCTGGCCGTTCCACGCTGGAATTGGATTGACCATGCGGGCGTTCCTGTTTGGAGTGATTACCGACTTATGGGGGGATGCCCCTTACACGGAGGCCTTAAAGGCGGGGAGCGCAGACGCCATTACCCATCCGAAATACGATAGCCAGGAAGTTATTTACCTGGGGATCATCGAAGATCTCAAAGCAGCAACCAATATTTTTGCACAAAGGAATACGAACGGTATCATCGCCGAATATGATCTCTTCTACGGGGGAGATGCTGAAAAATGGCACCGTTTCGCCAATTCGCTCTTGCTGCGGTATTACATGCGCATTTCCGAGAAGCTCCCCGAGGTGGCGCGACAAGGAATAGAAAGCGTTTATCAAACAGGCATCTATATCCAAGATGCGGCGGATGACGCTACTCATGATTTCCTGGGCACCGACCGCGACAACTCCTGGCCTACGGCGGGAGGATTTACGTCGGACGATACCGATTTCCGGCGGCGCAAGCCATGCAGCACATTGCTTGATATCATGTTGGCCAACAACGATCCGAGGGTGCCAGTTTGGTTCCAGCCCGTGTATTGCCGTTGGGTAGCCGATCCTTCGCTCACTGTGCCCGTGGATCCGTATATCAGGAGAAACGGCGTACTGACCAATATCGTGTCATTGACGGATGTCCAGTATAGGCAGGAAATTGCCAATGGCAATACCTTCACACGACACTTTAACCCCAACACGTTTACGACAGCTGTGTTGGATACACGGGAATATGTGGGTATACCGCCGGGGCTCAATGCTCCTGATACCTATAATTACAACCCCACTCCGGGGCAAACCGTCGAAAATCAACATGTGTCGCAGCTCGCGCCAATCTTTAGGGAACGTACGGGCGGCGTACTCACCATGCGGTTGATGTCGGCCGCTGAGACTGCCTTCATCTTGGCCGAAGCGGCATTAAAAGGTTGGTCTGTGGGTGACGCGGAGACGCATTACAACAACGGTGTGCTGGAGTCGCTGAAAGCTTGGGAAGCTGATAACACGTATGATGCATTCATTGCACAACCCGGTGTTGCCTATGATGGCACGCTTGCGCGCATCATGGAACAAAAGTGGATTGCAAGTTTCGCGGCCGCCACCGAATCGTGGTTTGATTACAGGCGGACAGGATTGCCAAATTTGACGCCGGGCCAGGCTGCACAGGAACGCTACATGCCGTTGCGTTTTATCTACGGTGAAAATGAGCTGAATAACAACACCGCGAATCTTCAGGAAGCTTTAGGCCGGCTGGAGCCCCTATCACAGGATAGGGGGGCGAACAGCCAATGGTCAAAGCCGTGGATAGTGCAAGGCACGGGGAAACCCTGGTAACCGATTGCTTGGTGAAGATAGGAATATTGCTTATCACATTGTCGCGCGTCAATAAAATATGCATATTCGCGGGAACGATTATTAAGCTTATCCTGTAATGATGAATAGACTATCCTTCATTCGAACGGTTGCATTGGTTTGCAGCCTTTTGTCCCATTCACTGGGCGTTTTTGCGCAGTCGCGTTCCAATCAACTTATCCAAGTGGTTGTTTCTCCGGAAAGGCCTGATTGGACTTATGCGGTAGGCGAAGAGGTAAACTTTTTTGTGACGGTGCTCAGGCATCAAGCCCTGATGGAGCATGCTGAAGTGACCTACTCCATCGGTTTGGAAAAGATGACGCCGTTGCAATCGGGAAAGGCCACATTGAAGACCGGTACGGCGGCAGTCGGTAAAGCGCTTAAGCTGGATGAACCGGGCTTCCTGCGCTGCGAGGCACGCATTACCGTGGACGGTGTGGAATACCGTGGCATTGCCACGGCAGCAGTGGCCCCGGAAAGTATTCAGCCTACACAGCAACTGCCGGACGACTTCTGGGATTTCTGGAACGGTGCAAAGGCCGAAGCGGCCAAAGTACCTTTGGACGCCAAGCTGACGCTGCTTCCTGAGCGCAGTACTGCGAAAGCCGATGTATACCATGTGAATATCCAGAATTTCGAGACCGGCGCACGTCTTTATGGCATACTGGCCAAGCCCAAGGCTGCAGGAAAGTATCCCGCGGTATTGCAGGTGCCGGGAGCGGGTATCCGACCTTATGCTGGCATCGTGGATTTGGCTGAAAAAGGCGTTATCACCTTGCAAATCGGCATACATGGCATACCCGTGATTTATGAGGCAGGATTGTATGACGACCTGCGCGCGGCATCATTGAAAAATTATCAGTTTTTCAATATGGATGATCGCGACCAGTATTATTACAAACGGGTTTACTTGGGCTGTATAAGGGCTATCGATTATCTGTATTCATTGCCTGAATTCGACGGAAATACGCTGGCTGTATGGGGCGGCAGTCAAGGCGGCGCCTTATCCATCGTCACGGCGGCGCTGGACAACCGGGTGGATTACCTGGTATCATTGTATCCGGCCCTGTGCGACTTGACCGGCTATCTTCACGGGCGGGCAGGGGGCTGGCCGCATATGTTCAACGAAGCAAATGCCAAATTTATGGCAAAAGATGAGAAGATAGCCGTGTCCGCGTATTACGATGTGGTCAACTTTGCCCGTGCGGTCAATGTGCCCGGATTTTATACGTGGGGCTATAATGACGAGACCTGCCCTCCGACCTCCTATTATGCGGCTTACAACCAAATCGATGCACCTAAAGAACTTTTCCTTGTGCAAGAAACGGGGCATTGGACATTCCCTGAACAGCAAACGAAAATTCAGGAGTGGTTGTTGGCAAAGCTGCAACCATAGTTGTCCTCGGTCGAAAGCCAACGGTCTATAAGCAACAAAGCCCACGTGAATCTCACGTGGGCTTTGGATTAATAGCCGACGCCTGTACGCCTGGGTTGGCGGATGGTTGGCCATTGCTGCGGCTGCCCATCCCTGCCGGGGGGAAGCACGCGTTTTTCCCGATTGACCAATTCCGGTTCTTCACTAGCTTTGTAAGCAAGCGTCGCAATAAGGATGACGTTGGATTTCAGATCGTCAAAAATCAGCTTGTCATACGTGTCCAGATTGGTGTGCCACGTGATGGTACTATACCCCCAGGATAATGAACTCATCATGAAGGCTGGTATTCCTGCAGCAACAAAGGAAGCATGGTCGGAGCCGCCACCTCCCGGAGATCCTGGATAATCGGTTTGAATATCCCGGGTGATGTCGCGGGGGGCAGCTGCCATCCACCGGCCCATGAAATCATAGGCATGTAAGAATCCTGACCCGTTCAGATTGGCCACGCGGCCGGTACCGTTGTCCTGATTAAATACTGCTTGCGTCTTTTCCACGATATCCGGATGGTCAAGCACAAATGCCCTTGAGCCGTTCAGCCCTTGCTCTTCGCTCCCCCAATGCCCGATCAGGATGGTCCGTTTGGGATTGGGGTACACTTTTTTCAAGATGCGGGCTACTTCCATCATCGTTATCGTCCCTGTCCCATTGTCGGTAGCACCCGATCCGCCTTCCCAGGAATCAAAGTGTGCGGAGAGGATGACGTATTCATCGGGTTTCTCGGTACCTTTGATTTCGGCAATGGTATTGAACGTCGGTACGGTTCCCAGATCCTTGGAGTCCGTTTCCACCTTGATGCGCGGCTTATGACCATTTTCGGCAAGCCGGTATAAAATACCATAATCCTCCAGGGAGATGTCCAATGAAGGCACTTTGGTGGTGCGCGATCCGAAAATTTTGTTGGAACCAAACTCACGCGACCAATAGCTGGAAAGGATTCCTGCGGCTCCGGCATCTTCCAGTATGCGTGGAAGTGAGTTGGCTGAAACGCCCGTTGCCTGAATCTTCTGGTTCCAGGCTGCTGTCAACGAATCGCGTTCTTTCTTCATCTTTTCAATGGACTCGGGACGCCCGAATTGTTCCCAGTTGTGGTCGGGCCGTCCGGTAGGCTGCGGCATGGATATCAATACGTATTTACCCTTTACATTGGGTAGCCAGGCTTTGAAGGCCACGGAATCCCGTACATCGGGCAATGTAATGACTTCTCCTTCTACCGCCTTGCCGCCGGTAGTGGGACTCCATGCCAATTGGGTGCCTGCCAGTGTCTTTACACGTGGGTAGACCATATCGATGTGCGAAATGCCGCGGTCCCATCCCCGCCATTCGCCAAATTCTTCATAACGGGCTTCAATGCCCCACCCCTTGTATTTGTCAACCGCCCAATCGTGCGCATTTTTCATCTGCGGAGTGCCTACCAATCGCGGTCCTACCACGTCCAGCAGTTCGTGAGCAAGCTGTTCCAGTTGTGAATTGTTATTGGCTTCGGCTACGATCTGCTCTACGATCGGTTCGAGCTTTTGCTCCTGCATCATCCATTGCGGTTGTGCGGATGCAGTGGTCAAACCGGAGAGCCCCAACAGCAGGGACAGCGCTACCGGCTTAGCTGAGGGAAGGGGTTTTCGTAAAAAGTTCACATGTACCATGTCATTTTGTTTTGGGTTAATAAGCACTTTTGCGTTTAAAAAACGGACGATTCTAACGAAAATAGTTTGAAAAAACGATTGTATGGCAGAAATTTTACGAAGATTGTTGAATCTTTGCGTTGTTTTGCGATATGCTAAAGCCAATATGCTATATACTTGTACCAATATTGTACAAGAAGCATTGTGACGGGTGGATTACTTTTACGTTGTTTTCAAAACCTCAAGCAAACAGTTATGAGCCCACTACCGGCGGTCATAGCCTACGGACTAGGGACATTGGCGCTGGGCTGTAGCCTGATGGCTTGCCGTATAGAAGAAAAGCCGATGAACGTAAACGAAATACAGCTTACCAATGCCCCGCAGGGGCATACCATCCACAATACGCAAGTATTTTCTAAGGACGGCCAATGGATTGTTTTTGATACGCGAAATGATGATACCCAAATAGGCCGTACGGGTCGCATAGCGATGGTCAACGTGCACACTGGAGAAACGCGTACGCTGTATCAAACGCCAAACCAGTCGCCCGATGGTCCGGGGGTGGGAGCCGCGACATGGTCACCCGTGGCCGATCGGGTGCTATTCATCCATGGAATCCGGAATGCGGATGCTTCCCGGCCATACAGCATGACACGCCGTACGGGAGTCGCCATCGATATAGATCTGCCCGGACAACCGGTGTTTATGGATGCCCGGAACATTATACCGCCATTTACGAAAGGGGCATTACGCGGGGGCACACATGCGCATACGTGGAGCGGTGATGGACAGTGGATTAGCTTTACATACAATGACCATGTGATGGAGCAATTGGCTCAAACGGATTCAGCCGTAAGCGATCTGCGCATGGTAGGTGTGATGGTGCCCGGGAGGGTGGCCGTACCGGACGATGGATCTTTGGAAAACAACAGCGGGGAATATTTTGCTGTGGTCGTGACAGCGGTGACGGAATGCCCTACACGGGGAACTGATGAAATAGAACGGGCTTTTGACGAATGCTGGATTGGTACACATGGCTACCTCAAGCCGGATGGCAAGCGGCAGCGCCGCGCTATCGCTTTCCAGGGCAAGGTACGCAACGCCGAAGGCCGGGCGGTCACGGAGGTTTTTGTGGCGGATTTGCCGGATGATCTGACGGAGGAGGCCGATGGGCAGCCGCTGGCGGGTACCGCCACTACGCGCCCCTGTGTACCCGTTGGTGTAATCCAGCGGCGGATCACCTTTTCTGTAGCGGGCATAGAAGGCCCCCGGCATTGGCTCCGGACGACACCAGATGGCGAAATGATTCTCTACTTGGCAAACGATCACCGAGGCATCGTGCAATTGTTCGGCGTGTCGCCCAATGGTGGCGAGCCGCGGCAACTTACGGCCAATCCCTTTCCGGTACAGGGGCCATTTAACAGCGACCCGGATGGACGATGGGTAGCCTATACGGCGGACAATAGCCTATTCATCACCGAACTGGCTACCGGCGATACGCATCGCCTCACAGCGCGGTTTGAAGATGCGGATAAGCCCGTTGGTGCACCGAACTGGTCGCCCGATGGGAGCACCATTGCATACAACCGGTATGTAGGCGAAGGGGATGGGCGGTTTTTGCAGATCTTTCTACTCACCTTTCAGGAGCCATCGGTTTATTAAGCATCAGCATGCGCACCCACCCGGTTTGTTTTCATCAATTATACATGTTCTCGTAGTCCTCCATGGTTGTCCCTTTGCCAAAGTACCTAATATTGTAGGTAAAGCTAAGCATAACGTACCGCTGCAATACATTGGACTGCGAATCCTGGATATACGTCTCCGTGATATCACGCCGGATGTTGTTGTTCTGCCCGAAAAGGTCATATACATTCAGGCTGACTTCGGCTCGTTCGTTTCTGAGCAGTTTCTTCCCGATGGACATGTTGGCCAGAAAAATGCTGTTGTCATAGCCTTCTGACAATCCCGTATTAAGCTGGTGGTTGACGTCCAGCCGGTAGATCAGGTTCTGCCAGAGGATCCAATTAAAATTGATGCGGGTCGTCTGATTGAAAAAATTGTTGTCGAGCGTAGGACGCAGGGAATTCTGGACGGTATTGTACGACGATCGGGTCCAAATGTTGAAATCAATCCGGTCGCTGATATTGCTGCTTAACGAAATGCCTCCATTATAGCGGGTCGTGTTTACAGCATTTATTTGATCATTGATCATCCCCGGTCTGTGGGTGTAGGAGATACCGCCATGCAGATTGAAATTGGTTGGTAAAAAACGTATAGGCAAACCGTAGTGGAAAAATGATCGCAAATCCCAGTAACCATCCAGGTTGACCGGACGAGTGAGTTGGGAGCCCCGTTCGAGCACAATACCTTCTGCCAGCTCAATAGGTGCTTCTGCGATAGTCGTATTGGTGACCACATTGTTGGAGGTGACGGTAGACCGTACCATGGCAAAGAAACTCCGCTCGGTCTTCGGATTGTAACTCCGGTAACGGAGGTTGAACCGGTTGCTATACGATTGGTCCAGGTTTGGATTTCCGGTACGGAGGTGCAGGGGGTTCGAATTGTCGATAACCGCTTGCAAGTCCCCGACGCTTGGGGCGTTGGTGCGTGCGTCGTAATCAAATTCCAGGTTTTTAGCGTCTGTGATTTTATAGTCTAACCTTACCGAAGGCATTACGGCCCGGAACGTGCGCTGTAATGCGAATGGCACCGGGAATGCTTGGTCGTTTTTGAGCTGGGCATGCTGAAACTCCGCTTCGACCTGAATGCGGAGTCTGTCCAAGGAATATTGATAGCCTAACTCGGCTTCCTGGGTCAGGTATTTACTGTCGAAGGTATTACTGAGTACGGTGTCCAGTCGCACGCGGTTTCCCCAATCGTCTGTATCGTACGTCAGTTGGTCCGAGTCGTCTTTGCGTGTACCGATTTGATACTCCAGTTCGACCATGCCATGCTTGCCAAGCGGTTCTGTATAGGCCGCATTGGCTTGCCAGTCAAATCCTTTGCGCGTGCGCACAATTTGCTGGCTGATGTTCTCGACGCGCTCAGCGGGGTCAAAAAATACATTTTCTGCCTGTCTGTCGGCGTCATCATCATTTTTGTGATTGCCTGTCACCAGTCCCAATCGCATGCTCCGCCCGCGCTTTGCGAATCGGCGGGTGTACAACAGCCGGCTATTGAAGTCAATATCCGAGTTGTCGGCCAGGCGGCGGTTTTCAGTTTGGTTTATCGGACCCGGGTCTGCTAAGGTATTTCCGGTGAAAAAGCTGTTTTCCTTGTCATTTTGGGCAGAGAAGTTTGGCCGGAAAAGGATGCGGTTATTGCTGTCGATTTGGTATTCGAACCGCATATTGAACCGGTGGGCTGCGTTCCGGCGAATATTCGTGCTCGATTCGGTATAACGTTGCCCATCACTGTCCGGAAGCACGTATTCGCGGAAAAGCGAAGATTCGCCGAAGTTTTTGCGATGATTGAATAAGTAGCTGGCGTTGATTGCTATCTTTTCGCCCCAGTTGTCGGTGTAGTTCAACCCGATGCGGTTGGTGTTGATGATGCCATTCTGTGGGCGTACCTCGCCCTGGCTGTTTGCGTCTGCCGAAAAGTCTACCGCGTTGATGTTATTGGTCAGCCCAGTAATGGTGAGCCGCTGGCCCTCATTGAAGGCGTTTACGCTGGCTCCTGCCATATACCTTTCGCTGTCGCCGTACCCGGCGGACGATTTGCCAAAGAGCCCTTTGCGGCTATTGGGCTTGGTGACAATATTGATGGTTTTCAGGCGTTCGCCGTCATCAAACCCGCTGGCCTCGGCCTCGTCGCTTAGTTTGTCAAACACCTGGATGCTCTGGATAATCTCGGCGGGTAGGTTCTGTAACGCCGCTTTGACGTCGGTCCCGAAAAACGGCTTACCATCCACCAGGATCTGCGCGATATTTTCACCCTGTGCCTGAAGGTTGCCATCTTCACTGGCCATGCCCGGCATTTTCTCGATGAGGTTCTGCGCGGAGGCATCTTTCATCGTCTGGAATGCAGCGGCGTTGAATTCGGTCGTGTCACCGCGCTGCTTGCCTACCGGAGGCCGTCTGGTGATGGTTATTTCGTCAAGGAACCGCGATCCTTCACGGAGGTATAAGGTGCCGATATTGATATCATCGTTGATTTCCAGTGGCTGTTCTGTGTTTTCATAACCGAGGTATTGTACGCGGAGGACGTATTCTCCGTCTTCCACCTCTTCCAGCTCAAACGTACCGTCCGAATAGGTCACCGTCTGCCGGATAACGAGTGAGTCCGGCGCGTGAAGTAAGGATATCGTTGCATTAGGGAACGGAATGCTGTCACTGGCAGAGCGTACTTGCCCTTTGAGGGTGTGCTGCTGGGCCATGGCTGACTGCAGATATAAGCATGACAGCACGGCATAAAGTAAATATTTCATTAATGAAAGTATTGTTTTAGTATCTGGGCGCAACCGCACAAATATCAGACCGTCGTCGGCTGAATCGGCCGTCAAGCCCGCCTTGTCACGCGTTCGTTATGTAAAATAACTGTTAACTTACCGTATATATGAAAACGGCATATATGAAAACGGCGCAACTGTCATCCGATGGTTAGTTTTGCGCTATTAGGTTAGAACGGTCTGTGCTTCACCGGTGAGAAAACAAAAATTACTCGTACCTTTGTAAACTATGGAACGGACAGCAGTACTGGAGCAATTTGACGTCATGCGTGTAAGAAAGGACTTTCCCATACTCACCCGTACGGTGAATGGAAAGCCTTTGGTATACCTTGATAATGGCGCTACCACGCAAAAACCCCAGCAGGTGATCGATGCGATTGTAAACTATTATACGCAAATGAACAGCAACGTACACCGGGGTGTACACCACTTAAGCCAGCTGGCCACGGATGCGTTTGAAGTGACACGGCATAAACTGCAACCTTTTATCCATGCCGCCCATGAGCACGAAATCATCCTCACCAAAGGGACAACCGAAAGCATCAACTTAGTGGCGAATTGCTATGGTAAAGCGTTTGTCCATGCCGGGGATGAAATCATCATCTCTGCCATGGAACATCATTCGAATATCGTTCCTTGGCAGATCATGTGTGAGGAGCGTGGTGCGTTGCTCAAGGTAGTGCCCATCAATGACGCGGGAGAATTGGATATGGATGCGTACCGTTCAATGCTGAGCGATCGGACCCGGCTGGTAGCGATGACTTATGTGTCCAATGCGTTGGGGACCATCAATCCGGTTAATGAAATCATTGCGTTGGCCCATGCTGCGGGGGCGCCGGTACTGCTCGACGCTGCCCAGGCTGTACAGCACTTAACCATCGATGTCCAAGCGTTAGATGTGGATTTTTTGGCCTTTTCCGGACATAAAATGTATGGACCTACCGGCGTCGGTGTGCTCTATGGAAAGGAAAAATGGCTGAACGCCATGCCGCCTTATCAAAGTGGCGGTGAAATGATCAAAGAGGTGACGTTTGCCAAGACCACTTATAACGAGTTGCCATTCAAGTTTGAAGCAGGGACGCCGAATATTGAAGCGGGCATCTGCTTAGCACATGCGATTGATTACCTCATGGATATAGGCCTGGATAACATTGCACGGTATGAACATGAACTGTTGGACTATGCGACCCAGCGTTTGCTGCGTATCCCCGGACTGCGCATTATCGGCACCGCTAAGGAAAAATCGAGTGTCGTATCGTTTCTGCTGGATGGGGCGCACCCGTATGATGTGGGAGTTATCCTCGATAAGCTGGGTATCGCTGTCAGGACAGGGCATCACTGCACGCAGCCGCTAATGGATCGCTACGGTATCCCCGGTACGGTGAGGGCGTCCATAGCCCTATACAACACGCGGGAAGACATCGATGCGTTGGTCGCTGGCGTCGAAAGAGCGGCTTCAATGCTTATTTAGATCGGGATGCCGGGGGCCGAAGACGGAAGCCTGAGCGATGGGGCATTCGAATCACGGACTGCCGGCAATTGAACACAAAAAAAATGACCATAAACGAAATACAGGACGAACTTATTGATGACTTTGCGTTCTTTGATGATTGGATGGCCAAATACGAGTACATCATCCAGCTTGGTAAGGAGCTGCCGCTGATTGACCAACAATATAAGAAAGACGAGTACCTCATCAAAGGCTGCCAATCGAAAGTGTGGTTACATGCGGACCACCAGGACGGAAAGGTCTTATTCACAGCGGATAGCGATGCCATCATCACCAAGGGGCTGGTCGCCTTGATGGTCAAAGTATTATCTGGTCACACCGCGGAAGAAATAGCGGGTAGCGACCTTTATTTCATTGACCAGATCGGATTGAAGGAGCATTTGTCGCCCACCCGTGCGAACGGCTTATTGGCAATGGTGAAGCAAATGAAGATGTATGCTGTAGCGCTGCATCGGGCCTCGCTGTCGTAGCACTGGACGCTAGCGCACTACCCTCCTGTGTGCTTGCACTCACTCCGCAGTGCTTAAAAAACCACAAATCGGTCATCGTCGTGCATATATTCTACCGTGATGGCATCGCCCACACGGATCATACCCGTGCCTTGGTGAATGAGGTTTTGTCCGAATAGGGTTTTGTTGTTTTTACTGCGGTAGGTAGCGAGTGTTTTCAGCGGTTCTTTGCCTCTTTCTCCAAACTGCTGGTCGATGGTGGTAATCACACACCGGGCACATAACTTTACACCATGGAAGCGGATAGGGCCGATCCGGAAACCGCCCATCCGATCTTCTTCATACGGTTGCCCTCCGGTAAAGACGATGTTCGGCCGGAAGCGATTTATCGGCAGGGGTGTTTCCAGCCGGCTATTGAGGTCGTCCAATGACGCCTGCCCGATCATCAGGAAGGGGTAAGCATCTGCAAAGGACGCGATATGGCCGGGGGGTGCATAACGCGGATCGACGGCTCGGCGCGTGCTTTCTGGCATGTAAACCAGCCTGCACTCGATGCCAAGAACATGGCTAAACCATCGGTGATACATTGGGGGCGCCAACATGGCGGTACAGGTGTCGTCCCATATGGCTACGGTTTCCGCTTGTTCATACACTTGTGTGAAGGGAATATGTAGGGGGCGGACGCCCTGATGGGTAACATGCAGCCCGTCGTCGGTCAAGTGGACCTGTATCAATGCCATCCGTGGCTGTTGGCGTTGGCTGAGAAAACGATGATGTGCATCAATCAGCATCCAGCGGCGGTCGTACAGAAGACCACGCTCCGCTACCATTGCTTCTTGCAGCGAGATACCCCCTAATGATTTAATGGGATAAACATATAGTTTACTGACGCGGAGCATGGCGCATCCTTAATCGAACCACTTTAATACCTCATCTTTTGTAGGCATTGGCATCTCAAGTTTCATTTTCTTGCGCAGACCGCCCAAATCGTTGAATACTTTATTCGGGTTGGCTGCTTTCAACGCTTCTATCGTGTTAAGTCCCATTTTCTGCAATACCGGAATCCACTCCTCAGGCACTCCCTGCGCCTTATAGTCGGCCACGCCGGCTTGTTTCACAACTTTCTCGGGGCGCATTTGCGGAAAAAACAAGACGTCTTGGATACTCTGCTGATTGGTCATCAACATGGCCAATCGGTCGATGCCGATGCCGATGCCTGCCGTCGGGGGCATGCCATATTCCAGCGCCCGAAGGAAATCATGGTCGATAAACATGGCCTCGTCGTCACCCCGTTCCATCAATTTGAGCTGTTCTTCAAAGCGAATCCGCTGGTCAATGGGATCGTTGAGTTCGCTATAGGCATTGGCCAGTTCTTTACCATTGATCATCAGTTCGAAACGCTCGACCAAACCCGGTTTTGAGCGGTGTTTTTTGGTGAGCGGGCTCATCTCAACCGGATAGTCGATGATGAAGGTCGGTTGGATGTAATGATGCTCGCATTTCTCGCCAAAAATTTCATCGATCAGTTTTCCTTTGCCCATACTTTCGTCGGTGGGAATGCCAAGTTGCTTGCAGACATCACGCAAGCCTGCTTCGTCCAAGCCGTCTACCTCGAATCCGGTATGTTCCTTGATAGCGTCGTAGATACTTATCCGCGGATAGGGGGCGGCAAAACTAATTTCGTTATCGCCAACCGTCAGTTTTGTTGTTCCATTGGTCTCAATGGCAACGTGCTCGAATAGCTTTTCGGTGATGTCCATCATCCACCGATAGTCTTTATAAGCGGTATAAAACTCCAGTACGGTAAATTCCGGATTATGTGTGCGGTCCATTCCTTCATTGCGGAAGTTGCGGCTGAACTCATATACCCAATCGTAGCCGCCGACAATAAGCCGTTTGAGGTAAAGTTCATTGGCGATACGGAGGTACAGCGGAATGTCCAACGCATTGTGATGTGTGATGAAGGGGCGTGCAGCCGCACCACCGGGTATGCTCTGCAGGACGGGGGTATCTACTTCCAGTGCACCTCGCTCATTAAGGAAATCCCGGATGGCACTTTTTACCTTGGATACCTTGACGAACGTTTCGCGCACGTGCGGATTGACCACCAGGTCGACATAGCGCTGGCGATAGCGAAATTCGGGGTCTGTGACAGCATCGAACGTCTTGCCGTCGGCAGACTTGACCACAGGCAACGGCTTCAATGATTTCGATAACAGCGTAAGCTGTTGTACATGTATTGAAATTTCACCCGTGTTGGTCGTAAACACAAACCCCCTGATACCGAGGAAGTCGCCGATATCAAGCAATTTCTTAAACACCGTGTTGTAAAGCGTCTTATCTTCCTCCGGGCACAGATCGTCGCGTTTCACATACGCTTGTATCCGCCCGGTGGCATCCTGCAATTCGATAAATGAAGCGTTGCCCATCACACGGCGGCTCATCATGCGGCCGGCAATGCTGATATTTTTATAATTTAACTTGTCGCGTTCGTAGTTTTCCAAAATATCTTCGGCTGTTGCATTGACGTCAAAAGCCTCGGCAGGGTAGGGATTTATGCCCAATGCCGTCAATTTCGCTAACGCATCCCTGCGTTGAAGTTCCTGTTCAGATAGTGTGGTACTCATTCAATGAAAATTGAGCGGCAAACTTACCTAAATTACGGCTGATATGCAATGTGTGTTTGGAAGTTCGGTCGTCGGCTATTAGGTGTAGCATTTCTGTGCTGAGATTCGTTGTGTTACAAAACAAAGGTGATAAGCTTATGGAGCACGGTTCAGGGCTGGCTACGTACTGCCGATAGGTTGAATGTATAGATTCGTTGGCGCTCGTTTTTGATTTGAATATGAAAGCCGGTTTGTCTAAGTTTGCATGTCAAATAAACGAGCTGATTAATAGTAGCATAGCCGCAGCGTGAGTTTTAACATCCGATACTTGAAGGGGAAGCGTGTGTTGTCATTGGAGAACGCAGTGCGGGGGTGTGTCCAAGACGGTGATGAGCGAAGCAAGGAATGGATATACAAGAGCTGTTATGGTTATGTCCGAGCCATTACGATGCGTTATGTTAAGAACGAATTTGACGCGGAAGAGCTGACGAACGAAAGTTTTATCCGGGCATTCAATAAAATAGCGACGTTCAGTAGCGTAGAGTCGGGCGAGCGATTTGAACGTTCATTCCGCGCCTGGTTGGCCCGTATAGCTGTAAACATCTCCATTGACTTTTTACGCGCCCAAAAGCAGTTGCTGGCATTAGATGACGTTGGCGAAGGGGAAATTGAGCAGCAACAGGTGGAGGTGTCGGGAAATTTGCATGTAGAGGATATCATGAAATTATTGTTGCAATTGCCGGAGATTCAGCGTACGATTTTTAACCTGTATGAGGTAGAAGGCTATTCGCATGAGGAGGTTTCCGTTATGCTGGATATTCCTGAAAGTACATCCCGCACTTACCTTACCCGGGCGAAGAAAAAGCTGAGGCAACTTTACTTGGCATCAATAAATATCACAGCAGGATTTTAACGGTATGCTGAAATGAACGAACGTAAAGAAAATAAGGAACTGATTCAACGGATGGCAGAGGCCCTGCGCAACCATGTTGAGCCGTACCGGGAAGGGGCGTGGGAGCGTTTTTCAGCCATGGATGGCGGGCGGAGGCCGCGGGCGCTGCGATGGCCTTACTGGGGTGCTGCGGCGGTATTGCTGTTGGCCGTGGGGCTGTTTTGGTTCAGTCGCCAACCAGGCGATGTGCCGGATATCGTCCAGTACAGCGTTGAATCGCCAGTGTCAGCCCCTTCGGCATCGGATACGCAACGGGCGGTCGAATCGCCCGTAGGCGAATCGGGACAATCGGTGCAGCTCGCGCAACAAGCGCCGGATGGTATGCGCGGGCAGCATGGCCAACGTACACCCGCCGCTGAGCAGCCTTTATTGTCGATGGTTGTAAGTCAAACCAATGCGGCAACGGACAGTGCTGGCGGGCAACATTTCGTGGTTACGGTGGGGGCAGACGACAGCAGTGCGACGACTAAGAATGCGCCTCGTTTGGCGGCTACGGCCGAAGGCAATGCGTCCAAGCAAGAACAATCCTTTGGCCGGTTTCTTGAGCAGGGCGTCTCCCGCCATGCGGCAACGGACCATGCTGCACCGGCGATGGCCGCTGCCAAAACACGTCATGATGCCAGAAAGTGGAATCTGGGATTAGTGGTATCGCCGTCGATGACCAGTGAAAAGGTAAATATGGGAGGCGGTATTGCCGTAGCATACCGGCTGTCGGATAAGTTTTCCATCGGATCCGGTGTATCGATCGGCCAACTTGGTGTCGGCGAGAACCCGGATTACCAGCCAGGTTCGTCGTACGATCGATCGCCGCCAGTGTATGCGTCTCCATCGCCCGTTGGAGGATACTCAGGTTTTACGACCAACGCCGAACAGTATAAACAGGATATTTCGGTGACCAGTAGTGTCGTAACACTGGACATTCCCATAGACTTGCGGTACGAAGTGGCGCGCGGATTCTATACCTCGGTGGGCGTATCGTATGTGGCAGTTTTAAATGAGCAGCGTACCAATCATTTTGTCGGCCAGCTCAATGAACGTACTTTTGGAGAAACGAATTCCGCGCATAGGGATCTGACGGCTTCCACTGAACTCGTATCGATGTCCGAACGGTCAACTGATCGGCCCCTTGAAGGAAAGGGATATGCGGGGTTTATGAATTTTTCCATTGGCCGTAAAATGCCGATCTCCCGTAAAATTTCACTCGCTGTGGAACCTTACTTCAAGCTTCCCATCGGCCGGCTTTCGAAGGAGGAAATGGATTTCACCAATGGTGGTATCCGCATCGTTACCGGGTTTTGATCTGACGTCTCCCCGGAGTAATAATTATTTAATAGCCAACGTTTTGATTAGTTGGTAAAATCTACTACATTTGATGCGTTCGTTTTGCTTGGCAGCTATTTGAACTGGCGAAATGAATATCACATCTACCTTTTTGTGTTTTTGACCGCCGAAAGGCATGCTTCTTGTGGGCTAGCCGTGTTTTGGGTATAAGGTTGGTGCCTTTATATACGATGGAGGCAATGGTTTTACAAACGTCTAACGATGGAACAAAGTCTCGTACGCTTTTACTTGATACCCGCTTTAATGGTTATCCATGGTTTCTTTGGCCATGCCTTTGGAGGCATTGTATTTCAGTCCGAAAAAGACTCTGCCATCATCAACGACTGGTATCACGACGCTTTTCGTTCGTTGAACAGCAACCTCAGAAAATCAGATGATCTCATCAACAAGGCGTGGAAAATGTCTATCGATATCGCCTATGATCAGGGGATTGCCGATGGTTATTATTATACGGGCTGCGTGTATGAACAAAAAGGAGCGTTGAATGTAGCCCGGCGATATTTCGAAAAGGCGGTGACGTTGTATTCGCAGGGAGGCTTTTTGGATAACCTTCCAGATTGTTATAAGCGGTTGGGCAAAATTTATATAACGGAGGGCCGGTACTATACCGCTTTACAACATTTCACGAGTGGGCTGCGTGTTGCCGAGGAGCAAAACAATGACGTTGGCCAGATTGAGCTGGGCATTCAGCTTGCTGACTATCACAATACCATTTCAAAAGATTACAAAGAGGCAGCCGCCATACTGCAAGCTGCTGCCCGCCAAGCGAAAATGGCCAACTACCCCCAGGCCTTGGGCACTATATATTTGCAATATGGCATGAATTATGCCAGTCAGTGCGATTATGAGCAAGCGTTGCATTACACCCAGCTGGCAAAAAAGGAGTTCGGTAGCGTATCAAACACGGAGAACTTATTGAAGGCATTGCTTGTCGAAGGAGACATTCACGGCAAGCTGCATGACGAGAAACGGTTGACGGCGACCCTTGAAGCAGCTGAACCACTGCTTAAGCCGGTTGACGACCAGCAATTGCAGATCGCTTACGAACTATTGCATGCCACGAGGTTGTTTCTGCTTGGGTCGTACAACGCGGCGCTGGACGTCTGTAAGCCACTGTATGCCCAGTTGGACGGCGATGTGCAACAGCGCGCGTGGCGCGAGGTCCGTTCATTGTATTTTAAGGTGTTGTATGCGCTGGGTGATGTGCGGCAAGCCGATAGCTTATTCAATGATTATGAATACATCAAGGACAGCGTTTATACTGCACAATATGTCGGCCAGGGCATGGAGATGCGCGAAAATTACAAGCTGGAGGAATTTGAGCGCCAGATCCGGGAGCAGCAATTGGAGCTATCCAACACCAACTACCAACGCTATGGCTTTATCATCGGCATTCTCGTATTATTGACGGTATTGGTGATTCTTTACTTCCTCTTTCGGGAAAAAGACAAACTTGCCCACCGTGTTGCCATAAAAAACGCTGAAATTTCTGTTCAGAACGAAATATTGAAACAAGCCAACAGGCAAAACGAACTGTTATTGCGTGAGATACATCACCGTGTAAAAAATAACCTTCAAATCATTAATAGCCTGCTTAATCTCCAATCCAGGAAAACAACGAACGAGGAGGTCCTTGCCATGATGCAGGAAAGCAGCAGCAGAATAAATTCCATCGCGCTCATCCACAATAAACTGTATCAACAGCAAAGCCTCAACCGGTTAAACATCCAAGACTATATCGAGCAATTGGGGGCCCACTTGCTAAGCATTTATAATGTCGGCAAAAAGCGGGTACGCTTTGAAGTAGAAGCCAATAACGTTTCACTTGATATTGACACGGCGATTCCGATAGGGTTGATATTGACTGAACTGATGACCAATTCGCTGAAGTATGCCTTTGTTGATCGCGACGAAGGAGAAATCTCCGTTCACGTGAAGCATGAAGGGGAGAAAGATTACGAATTGATTTTTAAGGACAACGGCGTAGGGATTCCCGAGACGAAACTTGCGCAACCCAATGAGACACTGGGATTCCGCTTGATTCACTCCCTGACCAGGCAGTTGGCCGGAATTATCCAATATACCTTTGGCGAGTTTTCGATGTATAATATCCGCTTCAAGGGTTAGGCCTATTCATCCAATAATTATATTTATCATTGCTATTTTACATTACGTTAATCTTTGGTTGCTATTTTTGAAACATTTTAACAACCAATCGTCAAAGTTGCTTATTCAATGAAACGCAGAGATTTTTTTAGAAACGCGGCTTTTACAGCCGCTGGAGCCGCTGTATTGTCCCCCTTTGAGTCTATTGCGGGTGGACGCCATTCCGCAGTTGCCCATTCCGCAGACAAACGGGCCAAGAATATTATTTTTATGGTCAGCGATGGGATGAGCATAGGCACGCTAAGTATGGCCAACATGCTCAGTGAGCGGCGGGATGGCAAGTTGAGCACCTGGATGTCGTTGTACCATGCCGGTACGGTGCAGCGTGGACTCATGGACACCGCATCGGCCAACAGCTTGGTTACCGATTCATCTGCGGCAAGCTCAGCATGGGGTGGGGGCGTCCGTGTAAACAACGGCGTACTCAATGTTGCGCCAGATGGCAGCAAGCCAACCCCCATCCTGCAGAAATTTAAGGCTGCAGGCAAAGCCGTCGGATGCGTCACTACGGTGCCGATTACACATGCGACGCCAGCAGGGTTTTGTGTCAACAACGATAGCCGGTCTGCTCAGGCGGAAATAGCGCTGACATACCATGACTTACGATTTGATGTCATGATGGGCGGAGGTACGGAGTTTTTCAGTGCCGATAAACGGGATGACAGGGTGGATGTCTTTGGCAAATTTGCCTCCAGCGGTTTTCAGGTTGCCAAGACAAGGGATGAGCTATTGGCGATTGATGCGGGTGGTAAGGATGCACCGATTTTGGGTGTTTTCCACCAGGATGGACTGCCCTATGCGTTGGACAGGGAACACGACGAGACGCTGAAAAAAGAGACCCCGTCGCTGGCTGAAATGGTTGGGACAGCGATTCGCCACTTGAAAAAGAATCGGAATGGTTTTGTGTTGCAGGTAGAAGGTGGAAAGGTAGATTGGGCAGCGCATGCCAATGACGTGGGTGCATTGTTGTACGACCAATTGGCATTTGAAGAGGCTTTAGCCACAGCCATTGCTTTTGCCGAGGCCGACGGAGACACGCTGGTCATTGTGACCACTGATCACGGCAATGCTAACCCCGGATTGTTCGGGGGGACAAAAAACTTCGAGCGAATCATTGATTTCAAGCATACCAACGACTGGGTATTGCAGGGCATAGACCGTGATTTCACGGCAAGGCAAGTGATTGAGCGAATCGAACATGCACAGGGAATTGTCATTAAAGCCGACGAAGCCATTCGGCTGCTTTCCCATTATGTAACCGACCGGAATGAGGATGGGTTGTACAATCCTTATAAGTTGCCGTTTGCCGAATTTGCCGAGATCCAGCAGCGTTATACGGCGGTAAGTTGGGCCAGTACCGGCCACTCGGGCGACCACGTTGAGATTGCGGCGTACGGCGCGGGGCAAGGGTTGTTAAAACCATTTGTGCGCAATACCGACATGCATTATCTGATGTTGGAAGTCACTGGGGTATCAAAAGGCTAAGTACAAGATGTGGTACCGTTGCCGGGCATTTTTGCCTGGCAACGGCCGCTATATTATCTCGTCAATCCTTATCCAGTCCATCCCTGCGGCGATGGCCCCCTGTACACCCGGGTTGCCATCTTCAAAGACCAGGCAGTCCTGCGGAGCGACCTGAAGCTGCGCTGCCGCCTTGAGAAAGGGGTCGGCATAGGGTTTGCCTCTATCGGTGTCATCAGCGCAAACGAGTGTTTCGATAGTATCGATAAGTCCGATCACCGTGAGTGTGCGCGTTACCGTTTTCCGGCTTCCGCCGGAAACCACACCGATGCGAACTTTGCCGACATGGTTTTGCAGGTGATGCACCACGAAATCGATCGGCAAGGTGTCTGCTATATAGCGTTCCAGGAAGATGGTCGACTTTGCGGTAGCGAATTCATGGGGTGGCACATGGGTATGATACCGTTTATTGATTTCCTCGGCGATCAGTACCGTTGGCCATCCGGCGAGTTCGTCGATGATTGCCGTGTCGAGCGTTATCCCGTATTGCGCCGCGGCTTCACGGTATGCCGCCTTGTGTGCATGCATGTTGTCGGCAAGGGTGCCGTCACAATCGTATAGGAATGCTTTATAATCTCTTTTGCGACTGAGCTGAGTCAGCGTCGCCAGTTTTTTCTGTATTAAAGCATCGTCCGTCATTTGCTGGATTTCCTCCTTCTTTTTTCTTTGGTTATAAGTGCAAGCTCGCGCCCGGTTTGCCCCGCCACTGATGTGTTTTCCTGCGCCCGCCGGAATAGGTAAGGCATTACGGCCTTCACTGGGCCGTAAGGCATATATTTGGCCACGTTATACCCTACTTCGGCGAGGTTGAAGCTTAAGTTGTCGCTCATTCCCAGCAATTGCGCAAAATGAATGTGCGGATGATTGTGAGCCAACTGCCGCCTGTCCATTTCCTGCGCCAACAGTCTGCTACTGTCCTCATTGTGCGTGCCGGCCATGAAACCAACCCGATCGATGTGATCGAGGCAGAACAGCAAAGCGAGGTTATAGTCCCGATCGGTGGACGCTTTGTCTGGCTGGATAGGCGATAGGTAACCTTGCTCAGCGGCCCTTTCCCGCTCAATTTCCATGTAAGCACCCCGCACCAGCTTAGCGCCGAGGAAAAAGCCATCAGTTTCTGCCAGGTAGCAATCAGCTTGAAGAGACGCCAGCTTGTCATGCCGATAAAGCTGATAAGTATTGTACACAACCGGCGCGTTCCGGTTGTAGCGTTGCATCATTTCGCGTGCAAGGTCGTCAATAGCGTCCTGTATCCACGAATGCTCTGCGTCAATGAGCACCTTTACACCCTCGTCGAAACAAGCCTGGCAAATACGTTCGATACGTTGCTTTACCCGTTCGTATTCGGCCGTCTCCTCCGGGGTGAGCGGTTGTTTGGCATCTACCTTTTCAAACAGCTCAAAACGGCCGAGCCCCGTGGGCTTAAACACCGAGAAGGCTATATTAGGGTTGGTTTTAGCATAAGCGACCGTACGCAGGATTTCATCACAGGTCTCGTCAAAAACCTGTTCGGTGTCTTCGCCTTCCACAGAGTAGTCGAGGATAGTGCCTACACGCTGGCTGGCCAGGCGTTCGATGGCCGGGATACACCCCGTAATGGTTTCCCCACCACAAAAATGGTTGAAAATGGTACTGCGGATAAGGCCGGTCACGGGCAACCCCGCGCGCAGCGCAAAGTTGGTGATGGGCGGGCCAACGTTGGTGAGGAAATTGCTGGCGATGATCTTAAATAGCCAATAAGCCTTGTTTAGATCGGCATTGCTTTTACTTTTGAAAGCGATTTCCGTATTTTCAAACGAAAGAGCGCTTTGCTGCTGAGTTTGCTGAGACATTAATTGATACAAGTATGCGGCGAAATTAGCGATAATTGGTATTTTTCACAAGTTTTTTTGAGCTGGCGGCTATCGACGTTCAGTCATGGGCCGATGGTACATCGGGGACCTTTCGGTGTGTTGCCAAGTTGCTCTTTTACGGGTTGTTACAACGGTATTGAAACAGTTCATTAGATTGCTTATGCACATTCCGAAGCCATTTTGGTAACTAGCCGGGATGCAGGCAACGCGCAGCATGGCCCAGCTTGCGACCGGCTGGCTAAAATACAAGCTGAAATGCACCCCGGTATATTTGCAAATAAACGCAATTTTGTCTTAGTTTGCATGATGGTTACCTTTAAGATCACCGGCGAATATATCCAGCTTATCCAATTGTTGAAAGTACTCAATTGGGTTGAACATGGTGGAGAAGCTCAGGCCGTGGTCATAACAGGTATGGTCAAATACAATGGAAAGACGGACTTTCGCAAACGGCTGAAAGTACGGCCTGGCGATACGGTGGAATTTAGGGGTAAACAAGTATGCATAGTTTGACGACATGAAGAAACCGTTGATAGTCATACTGCTCGCGCTGTTAGGCGCATGCGATGGAACTAAAAAGGACGCCAATAGGCCTTATGTCCTTGCGGTGACCGTGGAGGCTTACGAGAAAAAGAAGTCAGCTGCCTTAATTGAGAAAAAGGAGACCGATACGGTGGAAGCGGCAAATGCATTAGCCGCTTATGGCAAAGGGATCCAGAAATACGCGGCTGTACTTATGCACATCCAACAATTCCCTGATTCAATAAAAGGTACGAAAGGATTAGCAATATTCGATGAGCAGGGCAATGATGTCGTTCCTACGATTCCGCAGCACCAGCGCGATAGCGTCATCATGAACTTTATCCAGTTTGCGAGACGCTCCACGATACCCTATTACGATCGGGTGAAAGATTTTGAACTTAAGCTGATGTCAGCAAGATAGCACACACCGATGAGTCAATATATAACAAGCATAGGCTACAACGTTTTTTTTGATAATACCCTTGCTGCCTTACAGCAGTTTGTCCAGGGCAGTACGTATTCGAAGGTGCTCATACTCGTAGATCGGCATACCAGCGAGCATTGCCTTCCGTTGCTGCAAGCGGCGATGCCAGGCTTTGATGGTTATGATATCATCGAAATTGATCCGGGCGAGGAGAACAAGAATATTGATTTCTGCATAGGCATTTGGAAGATGATGCTTGACTTCGGTGCTGACCGCCAGAGTTTGCTCATCAACTTGGGGGGCGGAGTCGTGACTGACATGGGCGGGTTCGCAGCATCCACCTTCAAGCGAGGAATAGACTTTGTGCAAGTGCCGACGACGCTTTTGTCGCAGGTGGACGCGTCCGTGGGGGGTAAGACAGGCATTGACATGGACAATGTAAAGAACATCATTGGCACGTTTGCCCAGCCCAAAGCGGTATTTATCGCGGACCGGTTTTTAGCGACCCTGGACAAGCGGCAGCTTGTATCGGGCTTTGCGGAAGTTATCAAACATGGCTTGATTGCCGATAAGGCATTTTACGAGACGGTGAAGGGCATGGATGCTGCCGATCTATCCTTGGAGCACATCCGGCACTCGGTGGCTATTAAAAATGAGGTGGTCACGCAGGATCCTACTGAAAAAGGACTGCGCAAAATTTTGAACTTCGGCCACACAATAGGGCATGCCATCGAAGGGTATTCATTAGCCCATGATGCCAACCCGCTGCTTCATGGCGAAGCAATCGCCGTAGGTATGATTTGCGAGGGGTATCTGGCACATCGTGCCAATGGGCTGGTTAAAGACGCTTTGGACGACCTGATTTATACATTCCGTACTCATTTTCCGGACTACACCTATCATGCTGGAATATACGACTCATTGATAGCGCTGATGAAAAATGACAAGAAAAATAGTGGCGATCGAATCGGGTTTGCCCTGATTAGTGATATCGGGCGTTGCAGCATTGACCAGTTTGTTGGTGAGGAGCTGATTCGGGAAAGTCTTGATTTTTATCGGGAGTTGGTTGGTTAGCCGAGCGCCATGGGGAGTCAGCGGTCGGCTTGCTTGTCCGTCTAAATAATTTATAGGTAACCAGTTAAACTAAATTTGACATGATTCAACGTTCTAAAAAAATGCTACGGTTGTCAGTTTTAATGCTGTTGACCATGGCCAATGTGATGTGTAGTGATGCGCAGCCTCGCGTATTGGTGTTTTCAAAGACAACGGGATTTCGGCATGATAATATAGAAAAAGGCGCAGAAACGATCAAACAACTGGGAGCAACGCACGGCTTTACCGTAGATCATACCGAAGATGCATCGTTATTTACCGATGAGAACCTGAAGCAATACAGGGCCGTTGTTTTCCTGAGCACCACGGGTACGATACTGGATGACCAGCAGAAAGCGGCATTCATGCGCTACATCCAGGCGGGAAATGGTTTTGTGGGTATCCACGCTGCCAGCGATACGGAGTATGAATGGCCTTGGTACGGGAAACTTGTCGGGGGGTATTTTTTAAGCCACCCGCAGGTGCAGCACGCTGATATCCATGTTGTGGATAAATCCCATCCCGCCACCAAGCACCTGCCCGACGTGTGGAATCGAAAGGATGAGTGGTATGATTTCAAAGACCTCAACGATGAGGTGACGCTTTTAATGCGGCTTGATGAAACCTCATACCAAGGGGGCAAAATGGGTGACTATCATCCCATGTCTTGGTATCATGAATACGACGGTGGGCGAGCCTTTTACACCGCGCTGGGCCACACCAAGGAGTCTTTTGACGAGCCGGCGTTCCAACAGCACATCGTTGGTGCGTTACACTACGCGATGGGTAATTGATGGACTGAACGCGCCAAGGATGCCTATCCAGCTCGGAGATGTCTATCCCGTTCGGAGAAAGGCGATAATCTGCTGGGCCGTGCGTTCGGAAGCCCCCGGTCCTCCCATTTCCTTGTGGAGGGCGGCATAATCTTCCAGTACTTGTGCCCGATGCTTTTTGTTGTTCAATAGGCGGTTAAGCTCTTCGGAAATGTTTTCTACGGTACACTCCTTTTGGATGAGCTCGCGGACAGCTGGTTTGTCCAAAATGAGGTTGACCAAGCTGATGTGTTTAACTTGGATAAGCCACCGGCCGATGGCGACAGATAAGGGGTGGGCTTTGTATACGACCACTTGGGGTACGTCAAACAATGCCGTTTCCAAGGTAGCCGTACCACTGGCCACGACAGCTACTTCGGCATGTTTGAGTAAGTCATATGTTGCATCAAAAACTATGGGAAGGTTGGCTTCCCCCATATGCTGCCGGTAATATTCGGGGGTGAAATTGGGTGCTCCGGCTACCACGCAGTGATGAGCGGGAAAGCGGAAAGATAATTGGCTCATAATGGGAAGCAGCTTGCTGATCTCCATGTGCCGGCTACCTGGAAGCAGTGCGATAATGGGTCTGCCTGTAAGGCCATGTGCATCGCGGAAGCGTTCGTTATAGGAGTAATCGGCAATGGCATCCAACAACGGATTGCCAACATAATCGACATCCATGTGCCACTTTCGATAGAAATCAACTTCAAAGGGGAGGATACAAAATAGCTTATCCACCACGCGTTTGATTTTCAATACCCTCCGTTGGTTCCAAGCCCAGACTTTGGGCGAAATATAATAGCATACCTTGATCCCGTTTTTTTTGGCGAAAGTCGCGATTTTAAGGTTAAAGCCGGGAAAGTCGATCAAGATAAGGCAGTTTGGCTGATAAGCCAAGAGGTCTGCTTTCACACGACGTAGGTTGGCGGAGATGGCGCGGATATTAGCCAACACTTCCACAAATCCCATAAAAGCCATTTCAGAGGTGTGAATAACGGCTTTTTCGCCGGAGGCTCCTTGCATGCGGTCACCGCCGACCACGCGGAATTGTGCTTCCGTATCCTGTTTTTTTAGTGCCAGAATTAGGTTAGCGCCATGTAGATCGCCCGATGTTTCGCCTGCAATGATATAGTATTTCATGACGTAAAAATAAGGTTTTCCAATAACGTTTAACGCCGGATTCTGATACCCCGTCTTAAATCCCTAGTTCGATCTGAAAAGTTGCCGCCCAGTTATTCCCATCATGGCTTGTCCGATAAGTGCCGTCTTCGACGTTATAGCTTGCATTGAATTGCAGCTTTAGGCGGTGTGCACGGAAATATTTAGTCAGGCCCAATTCGATAACCTCGGTCTGCGCCTCGTAGGCGCGGATATCCCGATGGGGTTTGATCCACGTGTAGCGGCCGGCAATTTCGTAGCCCAGTTTTCTGTCTAGGAGATAAGACAGCTGCTGGTTTACGCCCTGTCCCTTAAAGGCATAGGTAACTTCCCCGTCCTCGTCGGTAGTAAATGGATTGTCGACGCCTCGTTTCATGTATTCGACCTGGTAGGCCCATCCGCGGTATTTGAAGATGGCATCATAAAACGTAGTTTTGAGCGTCAGGGGCGTCATGACATATGTGCCCGTCTGGCCTCCGGTACGCGTTGTCCGGTCGTTATAGCTGTACCCGCCGCCGAAGGAAAGTTTGGGCGTTTCCTCGTATTCAAGGTCGCCTTCATAATAATCGCCCTCATTCGTGAATTCGCCCAGTGGGAGGAACTCCGCCCGGCCGGTGTACGCAAGGCCGTTGTCCGTGGTGGTGGAAACGCGGCCTTCACCGGTGCTAATGGCTCCTTTAAGATGAATGGGGACTGCTCCGATTTTAGGCGAGTAATACGCTTTGATGCCGAAATCGCGGTCGATGTTGAACGTTGCGTTGACGAGCGACCGTTCGGCAAATTGCAGTTCTCCGGAGGAGTTTACCCGTTGGCGGTTTCCCGGAAGCTTGTTTTGCCCAAAAGCGACATAAAAGTTATCCGTGAAGCTGTAGAAAACAACCGCATCCCGCACAATATTTACCACATCCGTGTCGTCGTAATCTTGATCGCCGCGTGTAAATCCAAGCTGAATGCTGTAAGACAGCCTGGGATTATAGATGTAGCCATCCATGCGCAGCCTAAGCCGTCTGATGCGGGCTTCAAAGTCTTCGGCTCCTAAATCATCCCCCCCGATGGTCGTATATTTCAACCGGTTTTGCATCCTGAACCTGAAGTTGATGTAGAAGGTCGAGTCATCGCCGGTATATTGAATGCCTTTGAAGTCTTCGATGGTCGGGCGTTCGTCACGCTGGCGCTGGGCAAAGGATGAGCTGCAAAATCCGATACTCAACGCGAGGATGAAAAGAGTAAGGAGCCGATAGTTCATGTAATGTGTGGGTTAAATTTCGGTTACGAATATCTAACGGTAACGTTATCGTATTGTTTGTTTAATGTTAAGTAATCATTAACTTCCCTCTACATTACACAACGTCCGGCTCCTGCTGGCTGAGGCAATGCCAACTGCCAAGGCCCCAAATAATATCTGTACTGTCGATGCCTACTACACGGCGTTCAGGGAAGCATGCTGAGAGGATATCCAAGGCTTTTTGATCGTTAGAATCGTCCCGATAAGTGGGCACTATCACTGCGGCATTGGCAATATAAAAGTTGGCATAAGAGGCCGGTAGCCGCTGGCCATCGTAAATAACGGGTTTCGGCATGGGCAATTCGATGATTTTGAGCGGCTTGCCATCCGGTAGGCGCATTTTTTTGAGCAACTGAAGGTTGTCCTGCAAGATGGAGTAGTTTTCATCTGATCGATTTTCCTCGATCACGGTTACGACGGTGTCGGCATTGACAAAACGGGTAATGTCGTCAATGTGGCCATCGGTATCATCGCCCACGATACCGTCGCCGAGCCAAAGTACCTGTGATGCTCCATAATAGGCATATAGATAGGCCTCAATTTGCTGCTGATTCAACTGTGGGTTACGGTTTTTATTCAGTAAACAAGCCATACTGGTCAAGATGGTCCCTGCGCCGTTAAAATCCACCGACCCGCCTTCCATGACAATACCGGGATGGTAGACCGGAATGCCGAGCGCCTCGCCTACAAGCGTCGGAATAACATCGTCCTGCTCATACGGCGGATATTTATTCCCCCATGCATTGTACCCCCAGTCCACGATGACCTTTGGGACGGCAGCTTCCGGGTTAATTAGGAATGCAGGCCCGTGGTCGCGGCACCAGGCGTCATCCGTCGGATGGTGATAAAAAGTGACGGCAGAGAGATCCACGTTCGCATTGATCAGGTGTTCGCTTGCGAATGCCTCCATGGCCGCATCTTTAACATTGATGCATACGTGTTCACCAGCGGATATTTCCCTGATGAATTGCGAATAAGGCGCAAAAACAGCGTCCAGTTTGCCGGGCCAGCTTGCTTCTTTATGGGGCCAGCTCAACCAAGTGGCCCGGTGCGGGTGCCATTCCGCGGGGAATTGATAGCCGGATGCTTTTGGCGTTTGGGAGTCTGGAGTTGGAAGTCCCGACCCTGAAGCGGTGTATTGCGATTTAGTTGTCATTGATCAACGTGTTTTTACTTCCTTCCATGGTTCTTTTTGGCAGCTCCCCACTGCTATTCATCAATAAACCGTTTAGTAATGGGCTGGTAACTATCTATCCGCCTGTCGCGCAGGAAAGGCCAATGTTTACGGAAATAATCGGACTGCGTCAGGTCGACCTCAGTAACTTCAGTTTCCTCGGCATCATGCGAGGCGAGGTAAAGCAATCGGCCCTGTGCGTTGGTAATAAAACTACCTCCCCAGAATTTCATTGCGCCATCCTGTTCAAACCCTACACGGTTGACGCTGACCACCGGCAATCCATTGGCCACCGAGTGGCTCCGTTGGATGGTTTGCCAGGCATTATATTGATCTTGGTTGGTCTCCTCGTCTTGGTCGGCGGCCCAGCCGATGGCGGTAGGAAAGAAGAGGATTTCGGCGCCCATCAAAGCTGTGATGCGCGCGGCCTCGGGGTACCACTGGTCCCAGCAGATCAATACGCCGATGGTTGCATATTTTGTCTTGAAGACCTTATAGCCCAAATCGCCCGGTGTGAAATAAAATTTTTCATAGTACCCCGGATCGTCAGGGATATGCATTTTCCGGTATTTTCCCAAATACGCACCGTCGGCATCGATTACCGCCGTGGTGTTGTGATATAAGCCTTCTGTGCGTTTTTCGAACAAGGAAGCAATTATGACCACACCTAATTCCGCAGCGACGGCTTGCAAAGCTTCGGTTGACGGCCCTGGAATGGGCTCGGCCAGTTCGAAGTTGTCGTAATCTTCCACATCGCAGAAGTAAAGCGATGTAAACAGCTCCTGCAAACAGATAATTTGCGCGCCCTTAGACGCGGCTACACGGATTTGATCCACCGCTTTGGCAAGATTGGCGGCCTTATCTGCCACACAGCTCATCTGCACGGTCCCTATCTTTACATTAGTCATGATGATGTCGTATTATTGAACTGCAAAAATACGAAAACTATGCCAATAACCCCTGTTGCCGAGGCGGATAAAAACACTTATAAACTGACAAATAGGTTTTACGAAAATTTCGTAAATTAGCGCTGTGAGAACACCTATAATGGTATTGCTGGCAGCGGCCATCGGTTGGCTTGCGCCCGTCTATGCACAACAGCGGCTTGTGGGTAAGGTGGTGCGCGCTGAAAATGACGAACCGATCGCAGGTGCAAGCGTATTTATCAACAATACGACGTATGGCACCAGTTCGGCAAACAACGGAGACTTTGAATTGCCGGCGATTGCAACGGGCACGTACGAGATAATCGTTTCGGCAGTGGGCTATCATACCTATGCGATGCCAATCGATCTTTCCGGACGGCAGCCGGCATTCCTGCATATCAAGCTGGAAGCGAAGCAGACGATGCTAGAGGAAGTGGAAGTAGTAGCTTTTGAAGCGAATGGGTGGAAGCAATGGGGGCGGCTCTTCCTTGAAGTGTTTATTGGCACTTCACCCAATGCCGATAAGACGCTGCTCCTGAATCCGGAGGTGTTGCGCTTTCGGCACTACCGGGATGAAGGGTATCTCGAAGCGATAGCCACGGCGCCGCTGGTTATTAAAAACCGTTCGTTGGGATACACCGTCGAATATGTGCTTGAAAATTTCCGCGTAGATTTTCGCAACCGTATTAACCAATATGCAGGGTATCCCCATTTTATAGAAATGGCCGGAGGGGCGCGTAGCCGGCGGGTTTACGCGAAGCGGCGGAAGGCAACTTATCAGACATCTTTGATGCATTTTATGCGTAGCTTATACCAAGGTACCCTAAGTGAGGATGGATTCGAGGTGCGTCGCATGCAGCGCAAACCGAATGAAGAAAAGCGGAGAGTAAGAACGTTGCAGCGGACCATCTATAAATCGGTCTGGGATTCGACACGCCGGATGCATATCTCGGTATTGGCTGACCCCGTGGTGTATACCGAAGACTCGCTGGCCTATTTCCGTGAAATCATGGCGCAGGATGACGAATTGGTTACTGTTTTTCCGCAGTTGTTAACCGTAGACAGCTTACTTGTGGACAGTTTGGACGGCCGGAAAAAAATGGTCTTTGAAGATTACCTGCATGTGCAGAACACGCGGCTTAAGGAAGAGCCCGGCTATCTGCGCCATTTCAATGAAGTGCGTAAGCCGGGCCCTCAAACATCTATGCTGCTGCTCTATGACAACCCTTACATTTGGATTGAGCGCAATGGCAGCTATTTTCCGCCGCAGAGCCTTTATACCGGATGGTATTGGGCTTGGTGCGATAAAATAGCCGATCTGCTGCCGCTCGATTACAATCCACCCACAGTTGATTAGTAAACTATCAATATCGCAATTGATACGCTGCCACCTCATTTTTTAGAAAGGTGGGAACGATGACGAGATCTTTCCCCCGCACGAAGCCGATGTCAGCCGTGTTGGATTTTTCAGCTTGTGTGTCTAGAATCACGGAGGTTTCGCTTCCACGGATGAAAAAGATCTCTCCATGCCACCTGCTGGCGACAAACGTGCTATCGTTAAGAATGATCAACCCATCTCCACCCGTTACTTCCGTATTAATTACTTCCTGGGTATAGTTGCCATCATCACTGAATTTTTTCAACCCTTCGCCATCGAGGGCATACAAGTGGCCGTCGTGGTATTCCAGTCCATTTACATTTTTATTCGTGGTTGAGATGGTCGTATAGCTCCCGTCGGCCGTCATGCTATAAATTTTGCCTGTACGGCTATCTGAAAAATAAAGCCGCTCGCCATCGGTGGCGAGGTCGTTCAGGAAAACAGCACTGTCTACCGCAACGGTCTTTTCAATGGTTGCCGAGGACACGTCGATGATTTTTACCGCATCAATGTCTGTGACGTAGAGTTTGCCATCAAGCAACGCCATGCCTTTGGGGGCGTGCAAGTCGCCTTCCACCCATTTAATGTCGCGGATGGTACCGTCGGTATTGAGCACGGAAATAAACCCATCATTGTCTTTCTCTCCGGCATTGGTGTTGCCGTTTGAAACGTAGATAATATCAGCAGACGGGTCGTACAAGGCGGATTCCGAGCCCGTAAACACGGTGTCGGTTTTCCAAGAAAGTGTCAGTTCCGGGGCAGCTGGCGCTTCCGTTGAGTCGCTGTTTTGGGCGCCGGTGCATCCCAGTAAAGCCGATGTCGCGGCGGCAAGAAGAATTGAATGTTTCATTATATTTAGGAATTTAATTAATAATGCCTATCTATCCCTCATGGGCACCTGCCTATCTATCCCTCATGGGCACCTGCCTATCGCCCGCCACGGGGGCACTCGCAGCTGTTCACGCCTAAAGCTGTTTCCGAAGCCGGGCTACCGGTATTCCCATCGCTTCCCGGTATTTGGCCACCGTCCGGCGGGCGATGGTGTATCCTTTCTCTTTCAGAATCTCCGTTAATTTTTCGTCGGCCAGCGGCTTGCGTTTATTCTCATTGGAGATGCATTCTTCCAGAATTTTCTTGACTTCTTTATTGGATACCTCTTCTCCCGTATCCGTCTGTATGGCTTCCGAAAAGAACGATTTCAGCAGGAAGGTGCCGAATTCGGTTTGTACATACTTGGAATTGGCCACCCGCGAAACGGTCGAAATATCCATGTCAATACGGTCGGCGATATCCTTGAGGATCATGGGTTTCAACTTCCGCTCATCAGCCGTAAGGAAATACTCGTACTGATAATTCATAATGGCATTCATGGTTTTGAGCAGTGTTTGCTGTCGCTGCTTGATGGCATCGATAAACCATTTTGCTGAATCGAGCTTTTGTTTGACAAACTGCACGGCCTCCTTCATCTTTTTATCCTTTTGTGCCGCTTTGTCATAATGGTCAAACATTTCCTGGTAGGAGCGGCTCACGCGGAGTTCGGGTGCATTGCGCGCATTGAGGGTCAAATGGAGTACACCGTCGTTGTTGGTGATATGGAAATCCGGGATAATGTGCAGTTGCTTACCGGCGACGGCACCTGAATCACCAGGCTTGGGGTTAAGTTTGAGAATTTCATTGACGATTTCCTTCAATTCCTCTGAGCTGATGTTGAGCGCACGCTCCAACTTGTCGTAGTGTTTTTTGGTAAATTCGTCCAAGTAATTCTCTACGATAGCCATTGCTTTTTTGATTACCGGATTTTCCTGATCCTTCTTGCGCAGTTGTATGAGGAGACACTCCTGGAGGTTGCGGGCGCCGATACCTGCTGGGTCAAATTCCTGGATGACCTTTAGCATTTCTTCCACCTCTTGCTCTTCGGCGATTACGTTTTGCGAAAACGCCAGATCATCAATGAGTGATGAGATAGGGCGTCGGAGGTATCCATCATCGTCTAAGCTGCCGATGATTTGCTGTCCGATAAGGAAATCCTTATCGGATAAGGCCAGCAAATCGAGCTGTTGCTGCAGATTTTCAAAGAATGAATTTTGTATAGCAATGGGGATTTCCTTGCGGTCTTCTTCATCATCGCCGTTGTGTTGACCAGAACCGTAGTCGTAATCGTTGATATCGTCCGTTTGCAAATAGTCGTCTACATTGAATTCGTCAAGTTCTGCAGACTGATCGTCATCACCAAAGCTATCCTCGTCGGGATCTTTGTCCGGATATTCCTCTACCGGATCATTCATATTAGCCAGGCTGATGTCTTCCAAAGCCGGGTTTTCTTCCAGTTCTTCCTTGATACGAGCATCCAACGACACCGTCGGCACCTGCAGCAGTTTGATAAACTGGATTTGCTGAGGGGATAATTTTTGTAATAGCTTTTGTTGTAAGGTCTGTTTCAGCATAACTAATTCACTTCACAAACATACGCAAAAATATGGGTTATTAAATAAAAGGAGTTACTTCATCAACCGTCGGATCTTGAAATGATCGTTCAGCATTTTTATACCGTCGTTGAAGCGCATGAGCGCTGCACCTTCCTTTTTTGAGTTTGCTTTACTGATTTTATAAAGTAGTTGCCAGTGTCTGCAGACTTCTTTCCAGGCAAAAAATACCGAGTGTTTCGGATCGTAAATATGCGCCGGTTCGCTTGCAGCCCCATTCAGCTCGATGAGCGAAAAGTTTTTCCCTTGGTTCAGCTCGTCCCATCCTTTAAATTTAACGTCCATGCGTCCATAATGAAATTTCGGTATGCGTTGGCAGATGTCATCGATGACATTCAAAAGCTTGTCATTGATTTTATCGCTTACGTCTCGGAACAGGGCACCCCGGCAGTGGCTGCCGTAAGGGAGCGTATATTTCGCGCCGCGCTGCAATACGGTATCGAGTTTCTTCCCGTAGGTCGCTTTAAGTCTCGGTAATTGAATGATGTAGCGGTTTTTCGCGGTGAGCAGGGCCTCAATGCTGGATGTGCCGTCGCCGGTTACAGTTAGGTATTCTTTGCTTACGATACCCGAGATGCGTCCGCGTTTTTCGCCCGGGACCCGGTAATAAAAGATGCCGATCTCGTGGTCATAGTCGATAAATTCCTGGATAAGGAAATTGACCTTGCTCGCTGCCGCATAGTGGTGTAAGTCAGTAGAAGATTCCAGTATTTTTACCTGTACGCCCCGATCACCTATATTGGGTTTTGCTATTAGCGGAAAATGGAGCCCATTGTCGTTTAGAGACTGCTCCAACGTATGGACGTCTGTGCCTGCTGCGATTAAAAGGGTCTTCGGATAACAATGAGCCGGTAAGAGCCGATAGATTTCGTCTTTGGGGGCGAGTGTAAATCCGGAGTACGGGATACGAGGGTTTGCGGCACTGAAGAAGAACGGTGTACGGGCCCTTATGCTGATCCATATCCAATACCATCCGATAGGAAGGTAGAAGACAGGGGCTGGCCAATACTCCCAATTCGCGAGCTTGATAAAAAAGTTCCGAATGGGCCATGTCCAGCTATCGCGTATCGTCGTGGTTGCCTTTAGATGCATAAATGATTAGTTGAACCTTATCAGTAATCGACAACAATCAATACTACGTTTTGTTGGGCCGATTAAAGCAAGCTGCGGGACGGTGTCGAATACGGCGGGGCTGGCATAATCCGCATTTGGGAAAAGCCATGAAACAGGAAGGGCGCTTACCTAAGCGCCCTTCCTGTTTCATATGTTGTCTTTTACAACTGTTTTACCAATTTGTCAGCCAAAATGGATTTGGGCACTGCCCCAATCTGTTTATCCACAATTTGGCCATTTTTGAAGAACAGCAGGGCCGGGATGTTACGGATACCATATTTCACCGAAATGTCGGGATTATGGTCTACATTCACCTTGCCGACCACGGCTTTACCGTCATATTCCTTTGCCAGTTCTTCCACGATGGGGCCAACCATTCGGCAGGGTCCGCACCATTCTGCCCAAAAGTCAACCAATACGGGTTTGTCTGATTGCAGTACCACTTCATCGAAGTTGCTGTCTGTGATTTCTAATGCCATGATGTTAGTTAGTTATGCCTGAGCATCGGCCTTCGGCTTTCAGCTGCCGGCTTATTTATACGTTAATTTTTACTTGTTTTGGCCGTAAGCGCTAAGCCTACTGCCTATCGCTTCACGCCTACTGCTTTCCATGCAAAGATAACTATCAAATTCATTGCCAGTGCATAAACCCCGACAATCTGACATTAATTTAACTTGTAATTGACACCGTTCATTTCGGTGAGGGCCTCAATGAAGTCGTTGCTTGGGCTGATTTTCAGTCCTTTAGAGGGCATTTCAATGCTTATTTCCGATTCAAAGTCGCGCACGGCAAATTTCAGTTGGCAGGTCTTGTTTTCGTGCTGTTCCATATTGGTATGCACCAGGTGCTGGATGCGGCTGACGAAATTGTCATTCAGCTCATGCAACGGTACTTGGATGGTGATGCATTTGGCCAACTTATCACGCAGATCCGACAGCAATTGCATCCCCTTGACCTCAAACCCCCAATTCCCGGGTTGGCGGAAGCGTTCTTGGATGATGCCGCGTATTTGGATGAAGTATCCCTCATGAAGGTAACCTTTCATTTTGACATAGTCTTCACCGAACAGCGCAATCTCATAGGAATCGGCATAATCTTCAAGTACCATCACGCCGAAAGGTTTGCCATTCTTGGTAATGCGGTGGCTGGCCACGGTAACCATGCCGCCGATGGTCAGTTCCCTGTTTTTGATTTTGTTAAATTCTGCACGGGTTTCTTCATCTACTTCCGTTGCTTTCATCCGATCGATCAGTGTAAGCAATCGTACGGGGTGCTGGCAAAAATGGCTGATTTCAAAGCGGTAATTGTCAAGCGGATGGCTGGTCAGGTAAATACCGATGACATCTTTTTCATATTTCAGCTTTTCGATAAGTCCCCATTCTGTGCAGAAGGGGAGAGTCGGCTCGGGAATCTCGATGTTGCTGCTGCCGCCAAAGAGGCTTACTTGCGCAGAGTTCTCGGTTTCCTTGTACTTCGCTCCATATTTCAGTGCTTTTTCCAGTGCCGTGCCGCCGCCGTCGCCGTCCGAATGAAAATATTGGGCACGGTGTGTACCTGCAAAGCAGTCAAAACCACCGGCATAGGCGAGGCTTTCAAAGGCTTTCTTGTTGGCTGCCCGCAGGTCAATGCGTCGTGCCAGGTCAAAAATGGATCTATAAGGGGTGTCTTTGCGGCTTTGCACAATGGTATCCACGGCACCTGCACCCACCCCTTTTACCGCACCCATACCAAAGCGGATAGCTCCTCTATCGTTTACGGTGAATTTGTAATAAGATTCGTTTACGTCCGGGCCTAACACCTGAAGGCCCATACGCTTGCATTCCTCCATGAAGAATGTCACCTGCTTGATGTCGTTCATGTTGTTGGAAAGCACCGCCGCCATATACTCCGCCGGATAATGTGCCTTCAAGTAAGCCGTCTGGTAGGCAACCCAGGCATAACAGGTTGAGTGCGATTTGTTGAAGGCATAGCTGGCGAAGGCTTCCCAGTCTTTCCAGATTTTCTCCAATACCTTGGCGTTATGTCCGTTGGCCGCTGCCTGGTCAACGAATTTGGGCTTCATCTTGTCGAGTACGTCACGTTGCTTTTTACCCATGGCTTTCCGGAGCACGTCAGCCTCGCCCTTGGTGAAGCCCGCCAGCTTCTGGGAGAGCAGCATCACCTGTTCCTGATAGACTGTGATGCCATAGGTTTCCTTCAGATATTCTTCGCAGGCATCGAGATCATATGTAATAGGCTCGTGGCCATGCTTACGTCGGATAAAGCTGGGGATGTACTCCATGGGGCCCGGGCGGTATAGGGCATTCATGGCAATGAGATCGCCAAAGACTGTAGGTTTGAGTTCCTTCATGTACTTCTGCATGCCGGGCGACTCGTACTGGAAGATGCCGATAGTTTCGCCGCGCTGGAAGAGTTCGTATGTCTTGATATCGTCTATCGGAAATTCATCCGGATTAAGCTCAATGCCGTGGCGGTGTTTTACGATGGCGACGGTATCCTTGATGAGCGTGAGCGTTTTGAGCCCCAGGAAGTCCATTTTGAGCAGCCCTGCACTTTCGACGACCGAGTTGTCAAACTGAGTCACATACAGATCGGAGTCTTTCGCTGTGGCCACCGGTACGAAGTTGGTGATATCATCGGGCGTAATGATGACACCGCACGCATGGATACCGGTATTGCGAAGTGAGCCTTCAAGTACCTGCGCCTGTTTGATGGTCTCCGCTTCCAAACCTGTGCCCTGCGCCATGGATACCAGCTGCTGCACATTTTCGAGCTCTTCCGAACGTAGGGCACTTTTGAGCGCTTGCGCATCCATGTTGAATATCTTGTTCAGTTTCAGGTTGGGAATGAGTTTGGCGATTTTATCCGCTTCGAACAAAGGAAGGTCCAAAACCCGCGCCGTATCGCGGATGGACGATTTGGCCGCCATGGTGCCGTAGGTGATAATCTGGGCTACCTGGTTGGCCCCATATTTATTAATGACATATTCCATGACACGACCTCGGCCTTCATCATCGAAGTCGATATCAATATCGGGCATGGATATCCGATCAGGGTTGAGGAACCGTTCGAAAAGCAGGTCGTACGCTATGGGATCAATATTGGTGATGCCAAGGCAATACGCTACGGCTGATCCCGCTGCGGAGCCCCGGCCAGGGCCTACCGATACGCCCATATTGCGAGCGGCGGCAATAAAATCCTGTACGATGAGGAAATAACCCGGATATCCGGTACGTTCGATGGTGGCCAGTTCAAAATCCAGCCGTTCGCGTATTGCGGGCGTGATTTCGGGGTAGCGGCGTTCGGCGCCTTTATAAGTGAGATGCCGCAGATACTTGTTTTCGCCCCGCTTGCCGCCGTCCTGTTTGTCTTCCTCCACCTGAAATTCTTCTGGAATTTCAAATTTGGGCAGGAGCACATCCCGGTAGAGCGAATAAGGTTCGATCTTGTCGACTATTTCCTGGATGTTGAGGATGGCGTCCGGTAAGTCGGCAAAGACCTTTTTCATTTCTTCGCCTGATTTGAAATAATACTCATCGTTGGGCAAGCCAAAGCGGAATCCACGTCCGCGTCCTTTGGGCGTAGCCAATTTCTCGCCATCCTTCACGCAGAGCAGAATGTCATGCGCATGAGCGTCAGCTTTATTAATATAATAGGTGTTGTTGGTCGCGACGACTTTCACGTCATGTTTATTAGCCAATGCAATCAGGCTTTGGTTGACGCGGTCTTCGTCTTCCTGCCCGTGCCGCATCAATTCGATGTAAAAGTCGTCGCCGAAGGTGCCTTTCCACCACAATAGTGCTTCTTCAGCTTGGTTTTCGCCCATATTGAGAAGCTTATTGGGGATTTCGCCATAAAGATTTCCTGAGAGGACGATGACGTCTTCCTTATACTGCTCGATGATGGAGCGATCAATACGGGGTACGTAATAGAATCCTTTTGTGTACGCAATGGACGACATCTTAGCCAGGTTGTGGTAGCCGTTTTTGTTTTTGGCCAGGAAAACTACCTGGTAGCCATTGTCTTTGCGCGATTTGTCGGTATGGTCATCGCAGATGTAAAATTCACAGCCTACGATGGGTTTAATGACGACCTCTGTGGGAGTTTCGCCCTTTTCGATTGCGGCCTTGTTTTTGGCTTCGGCCCCTTTATTGTGATTCAGTACATTGCTTACAAAGTGAAACGCGCCCATCATGTTGCCATGGTCGGTAATGGCCACCGCGGGCATCCGGTGGGTGGCTGCTGCTTTCACGAGGTCACCTACGGATATTGTTGATTGCAGGACGGAGAACTGCGTGTGGTTGTGCAGGTGTACAAAATCCACTTTCGCCATGTCGCGCCGGTTGGCTTCGAGATCCTGCGTAGGTATGGATGCCTGTTGCTGGCGTTGCAGGCGCTTGCGGATTTCATCTGACGCTGCTTTGAGGTTGACATGCGTCAATCCAATGGGTTGAATCGGTTGGGGGTTGCATTCGCGAAAAGTGACGAAATATCCCGTGTCTACCTGCAGTTCCGCAGCGGTGAAAACTTCACGCTTGATGAGTTCGAGGAAGCAGCGCGTGGTCGCCTCGACGTCGGCGGTAGCGTTGTGCGCCTCTGCGAAGGGGATGCCGAAAAGGTATTGGTGAAGCTCGGTGAGGTTGGGCAGTTTGTATTTGCCGCCTCGCCCACCAGGAAGCTGGAGCAACTCAGCCGTTATCTCCGTACAGGTGTCAAGCACCGGCAGCTGCGCCAAAGGCGTTTCCACCCCGTACCGATAGTACTCACACCCCATGATGTTGATGTCAAACCCGATGTTCTGTCCTACGATAAATTTTGCTTTAGCCAGTGCAGCATTGAATTTTCCAAGCACGTCCATCATGGGGACGCCCTGCTCGTCGGCCAGCTCTGTCGAAATGCCGTGTATGCGCTCCGCATCAAAGGGAATATTGAAGCCATCAGGCTTAATCAAGTAGTCCTGATGTTCAATAAGCACTCCTTTGTCATCGTGCAATTGCCATGCGATTTGTATACAGCGAGGCCAGTTGTCTGTATCAGTAATCGGTGCATCCCAGCGTTTTGGGAGGCCAGTAGTTTCGGTGTCAAAAATCAGATACATCGCTTGCCAAAAAAATAAGGTGGAGAAAATGCCCAAACAAACTTACGGAATTAAAAGAGGAAAGCGAACAGAAAAACGGCCCAGTGCTTCACTGCCCGACCAAGACGCTGGAATTAATTGATTTATTTTTTCCACATGTTACTTTACTTAGCTTGATAGCCTGCGGGGGCGCTTGCCTGCATGATTTAACCGGTCTGTGCCCAATGGTGGTCCATGAGTTAGTGGTTTAGCTAAGGTATTTCGCTTTATGGTGCTGAATTATTCAATAAATAACTTGTAATATCGATAAAATTATTGTGTATTTTGAATTTTTGTCAAGAAAAATATGAAATACTTGTAATTTTGTTATATAAATTACTACTTTAGTAGCGAAATTATTATCGATAATCAAAATGTATTCGAAAAAATCTACAATTCCTTTTGTTTTGCTGGTTATAATAGCGGTTTTGGCGCTATTTTTTCCCGGGTTGCCTGTTGACGGCGAGCATGAGTACGACAACGCAGACATTGCCTGGATGTTGACTTCGACGGCTTTGGTGTTGATTATGACGCCGGGGTTAGCATTTTTCTATGGCGGCATGGTCAAGAAAAAGAATGTCATCTCTACGATGTTGCAGAGCTTTATCTGTATGGCTGTTGTGGCTGTTATATGGGTAGTGTTTGGTTTCAGCTTGGTATTCGGCGAATCTATAGGCGGCATTGTCGGCAATCCCGCGACCTATTTTATGTTCAGCGGTGTCATTGGCGGCGAGAACTGGCCTGGCGCGCCAACCATACCGTTTGCCTTGTTTGCCATGTATCAGCTTAAGTTTGCCATCATTACGCCGGCATTGATTACCGGGGCATTTGCAGAACGCATCCGTTTCACGTCTTACGTGTTGTTTCTTTGCTTGTTTTTTATCTTTATTTATGCACCGTTAGCCCATGCCACCTGGCATCCTGATGGATTATTGGCGGGTATGGGGGTGCTTGACTTCGCTGGCGGGACGGTGGTCCACATGTCAGCCGGCGTTACGGCATTGGCATCTGCGCTTTATCTTAAGCGGGGATATGGAAACGGCGGGCATGATCCGGCTCGGATTTCGTATGTGATTCTGGGTACCGGTTTTCTATGGTTTGGTTGGTTCGGTTTCAATGCAGGATCGGCGTTCGGTGCAGGCGAGCTGGCCGCGACGGCCCTGGCAACAACCAGCACGGCATCCGGCGCAGCCGCGTTGGCCTGGATATTTTTTGATGCCGCCCGCGGGAAGAAGCCGACGGCGATGGGTGTCTGCATCGGCGTAGTGGTCGGTTTGGTGGCTATTACCCCCGCCGCCGGTTTCGTTACCGTGCCGCATTCCCTGATTATCGGGATAGTCGCGGCTATTATCAGTAGGCTTGTGGTGGAATGGCGTACGCGTTCGCGCGTTGACGACACCTTGGATGTTTTTCCAAGCCATGGGGTAGGCGGGATGGTCGGCATGATTTTGACCGGCGTGTTCGCTACCCATACCATCAATGAGGCGGTGAGCACGGATGGATTGTTCTTCGGCGAAACGGGTTTGTTCACTGCGCATGTCATCGGATTGATAGGTGCTGTGCTGTTTACCTTAGTCATGGCCTTTGTCATTCTTAAACTTACCGATGTGATTACAAAATTGCGGGTTTCACCCGAAGAAGAAGAGGTGGGGTTGGATATCAGCCAGCACGGTGAAAAATTATAGTTTGATTTTTTGTTGTTCAAAAACCGCCTAACCAATACAGGTAGGCGGTTTTATTATCTCGATGCAGCGCCAGCCTGGCGTCATGGATTGGCGAACGCCACTGCGGGTTTTCAAATGTCACCACAGCTTAAAAAAAACAAGTTGTAACATAATGATTTAAAAATTGTGTATCTTTGCGCACTCAACACACGACATGAGTGACGCTATTAAACATGAGTGCGGTATCGCACTGATTCGCCTGTTAAAACCCCTCTCTTATTATCAGGAAAAATATGGTACGGCTTTATACGGCATAAACAAGCTGTATTTATTAATGGAAAAACAGCACAACCGTGGACAGGACGGCGCCGGTATTGCCACCATCAAGCTTGACGTAAAGCCCGGCAACCGTTACATCAGCCGTTACCGTTCCATGGCACCAAACGCTGTTGCAGATATTTTTGAGTATGTGCAGAAGAAGTTTGCTACCGTGCAACGAGCTTATCCAGATAGGTTTGCCAATGCCCAGTGGCTCAAAGATAATGTGAGTTTCACAGGAGAGGTTCTGATGGGGCATCTCCGATACGGTACACACGGCAAAAACAGCATTGAAAATTGCCACCCTTTCCTGCGCCAAAATAACTGGATGACCCGTAACTTGGTCATCGCGGGAAATTTCAACATGACCAATGTGGATGAACTGCTCGAACAACTGTATGAGTTGGGCCAGCATCCCAAGGAAAAAGCGGATACGGTGACCGTGCTGGAAAAAATCGGCCATTTCCTTGATTCCGAAAATCAGGAACAATTTGACAAATTTAAGCGGCAAGGGTACAGCAACGTTGAAATCAGTGGATTAATCGCTGAGCACTTGGACGTTGCCCGGATACTGCGCAAATCGGCCAAGAACTGGGACGGCGGTTATACCATCGGCGGGATAGTCGGTCATGGCGATGCATTTGTGATGCGTGATCCGGTAGGTATCCGGCCTGCATACTATTACGTGAATGACGAAGTAGTCGTCGTAGCATCCGAACGGCCCGCTATTCAAACCGCCTTCAACGTAAAGTTTGAAGAGATTACGGAAATAAAACCCGGTTATGCGTTGATTGTCAAGAAAGACGGTACGATTACCGAGGAAATGTTCCGGGAACCCGCGGAAAAGAAATCCTGCTCGTTTGAACGTATTTATTTTTCACGGGGAAGCGATGCCGCCATCTATCAGGAGCGCAAGTACTTAGGAAGGCTCCTTTGTCCGCAAATTCTGGATGCCATCAACTACGATATCAAGAATACCGTTTTTTCTTATATTCCCAACACCGCGGAGGTCGCCTTTTATGGGCTTGAGGAAGGTATCAATGCTTACGTACGGAAGCTTCAAAAAGATACACTGCTCAATCGAGCCGACAAAATTTCGGACCATGAATTGAACGAAATGCTGAGCATCGCTCCAAGGTTTGAAAAACTGAATATTAAAGACGCCAAACTCCGCACATTTATTACCCAGGATGCCGATCGGCAGGATATGGTGCAGCACGTGTATGACACGACCTACGGCATTGTTAAAGATCATCAAGATACCATTGTAGCGGTAGATGATTCCATTGTGAGGGGAACTACGTTGAAGCAGAGTATCTTAACGATCCTGGATCGCCTTAACCCCAAGAAAATTATCATCGTTTCCTCGGCGCCGCAGATTCGCTATCCCGATTGTTATGGCATTGACATGTCCCGCTTGGGTGAATTTGTGGCTTTTGAAGCAGCAGTTTCGCTGTTATATAAAAGAGGGATGGGGAATGTGGTGGAGGAGGTGTATCGCAAGTGCCTCGCTTCGCTGGAGTTACCTAAGGAAGAAGTGGAGAACTATGTGAAGGCCATATATGCGCCGTTTACCGACGAAGAAATTTCCAAGGAAATAGCCGGAATCATCCGAGGTACCCACATAAATGCCGAAGTGGAGGTAATTTACCAGAAGCTGGAGAACTTGCATATCGCTTGTCCAGACCACAAGGGCGACTGGTATTTTTCTGGCGACTATCCTACACCGGGTGGAAACCGCGTGGTCAACAGGGCATACATGAATTGGGTAGAAGGGAAAAACGTTCGGGCGTATTTCAGCGCATGACAGCGGCAGGATCATGAGGTAGGAAGGCGCCGATTGCTTAACGTTTCCTTGGATACTGCCTGAAGGCTAGACCCGCGACTAAATCCCGAACAGCGCTTTTACCTTTTTCTCGTCAACGGCCATCTGGTCAATCAGTTCCTGCATCGTTTCGAACCATTGATCATGCCGGACGAAGTGGAGAAATTTTACGCGCAATGTCTTCCCGTATATATCTTCTTTGAAGTCAAACAGGTGTATTTCGATGCTTCGGCTGACACCATCTATGGCTGGCCGCGTGCCGATGTAACCCATCCCTTTAAGTACCCGTTCGGGTACGGTGGGGACATACGGGCCGGTTTTAATTGCTATAGGTTCGATGATGGCCGCTTCCACGGCGTAGATACCGTAAGCCGGAATAAGCTTGTGATTTTCATGCACCTGCAAGTTGGCCGTGGGATAACCGATGTTGCGCCCCAGTTGATTGCCCCGGATAACCTGCCCCGTCAATTGAAAAGGGTACCCCAGATAGCGGTTTGCCGCATCGATATCGCCTTTGATCAGCGCTTCGCGTATTTTGGTTGACGATACTGCCACATCGTTGATGTCCTGCTCGGGGATTTCTTCCACCGTATAGCCATATATTTCGGCGTGGTCTAGCAGATCGTTGAGCGACCCACTGCGGTCTTTGCCGAAATGGTGGTCGTAGCCGATGACGATCTTTTTGGTGCCGATTCTGTCAACCAGTACTTCGCGGATATATTCCTCGGGAGACTGGTTGGAAAAGTCACGCGTGAAAGGGGTGATGATCAGGTGATCGATGCCTGCCTCGGCCAGTAGCTGTACTTTTTCCTCGATGTCGCTGATAAGCCTCAGACTGTCATCTTCGGGATGGAGAATTAAGCGTGGGTGCGGGAAGAAGGTCAATAGCACCGTTTCGCCGCCGTTTTCTTTCGCGCATTCCTTGAGCGTGCTTAGTATTTTTTGATGGCCCACATGTACGCCGTCAAATGTGCCGATGGTGACCACCGCGTTGTTCAGCGGACTGAAGTCCTCAAGATTTTTGTATATCTTCATCTGATACTGCAAGCGTAAATCCCTTTATATGGTTTACCAAATCCGTCATCTGCCAAGCATGCGCTACGTTGAAATCGCCGCTTCTCGTCCGTCGTAGGCGACTGAGGTGTGCCCCATTATTCATTGCTTTGCCGAAATCGTGCGCTAATGACCTGATATACGTGCCCTTGCTGCATACCACCCTGAAGTCAACGTCTGGCAGTTGAATAGCTGTGATTTCAAACTCGTAGATGTGGACGTTGCGTGGCTTCACTTCGACGGCCTCCCCGCGGCGTGCTTTTTCATACACTCGCTCTCCATCCATTTTTATGGCTGAATGAGCCGGCGGGATCTGCTCGATTTCTCCGACGAAGGAGGCGGCTGTCCCGTTAATCTGTTCGTACGTGATACCCGACAGGTCGAACCGTTGGTCTATTGCACGCTCCAAATCGTAGGATGGCGTGGTGGCGCCCAACGTTATTGTACCGGTGTACTCTTTTTTTTGAGACTGAAACTCGTCAATGCGTTTCGTGAATTTGCCCGTGCAGACAACAAGCAGACCGGTAGCCAGCGGATCGAGGGTGCCCGCATGCCCGACTTTTACCTTCAAGGGTTTCATGGCATTGCGGATTTTCCGCACAACGTCAAAGCTAGTCCACCGAAGGGGCTTGTCGATTAGCAGCACTTCGCCTTCCGCAAAGTTAAATGCCGGGCGTGACGGGCAGGGGGATTCCATTAGATAATCTGCAAACTGTGACCACTGATTAACAAGGCAATGATGATGCCACCCACGATGATTCGGTACCAGCCAAATGCTTTGAAGCCGTACTTGGAGACGACGCCAATGAACGATTTGATGGCCACGATGGCCACAATGAAGCCGATAACATTTCCGACTATCAATTGATTGATTTCAGCGCCACTCAGCCCATTTCCGTCTTCGAAGTGATCTTTCAACTTAAGTAAGGTTGCGCCAAACATCATCGGGATGGCCAAAAAGAACGAAAATTCGGCCGCAGCCTTGCGGCTAAGGTGCTGGGTCATGCCGCCGACGATTGTACTTGCCGACCGCGATGTGCCTGGGATAAGCGCCAGGCATTGAAAAAGACCGATTTTCAACGCTTGGCCGTAGCTGATTTCATCAGAATCATCAATACGTGGCTTGTTGAACCATTTGTCTACAAACAATAAAATGACACCGCCGATGACCAAAGAAATGCCGACAATCAGCGGGCTTTCAAGCAGTCCGTCGATGGCGTCGCTGAATAAAAAACCCAATACCGCCGCTGGCACTGCAGCCACCGCGAGCTTGTAGTAGAAGGTGAGCGATCGAAAAAAACGCTTATAATACAATACCAACACCGATAAAATCGTGCCCAGTTGGATGGCGATAGTGAAAAGTTTGACAAAAGCGGTAGGCGATATACCCATCAATGCTGTGACAATGATCATATGCCCGGTCGACGATACCGGCAAAAATTCGGTGAGGCCCTCTACGATGGCCAGCACGACTACTTCAAACCATGTCATTGGCTGTTTCCGGTGTTTTTAGGCTTTATTAAAATAGCTACTACGCCCAAAGCGAAGCCGATGACGACGATCAGCGGGGCTAGGGTGATTTTCGTAAAACTATAGATATCCGATGTGCCCATCATCAAAATAAAGCCCAGTATAACTACTGCGATACTTAGTAAGAAAAACTGATAATTCCGTTTGCCAAATACAAAGGATGCCTTTTGGGGCTGTTGTGATTTCTTATATGACATATGCTGTGATTATCTATACAATTCGTTTGACTTGAGCCGCAGGTATTTACTGACAGCAAAATAGGTGCTCAGCCCTGAAATAAGGATGCCGAGCAGTGCCACGACGACGAATATAACGACAAATTCAAACCAATTGCGCAAAAATACCAATTCGGGGATTTCCCGCTGTCCGAGGTGCAGGGTGAGCAGAAGCAGCAAGATGGCTATGAGCGCACCGAGCAGGCCATGTAGGATACCATAGCCCAGAAACGGCCGTCGGATGAATCCCCTGGTAGCCCCCACCATCTGCATGCTTTTAATTAGAAACCGCTGCGAGTAAATCGCCAGCCGGATGGTATTATTGATAAGTGCAACGGCAACGATTAATAACACCGCGGTGAATGCCAAGATGACGATGCTTATCGTCCGGATATTTTTGTTGACCATGTCAATCAGCGACTCTTGGTAGACCACTTCTTTCACCATGTCGTTGGCCGAAACTTTTTTAATAAAGGTTTCGATACTGTCCGTGTTTGCGTACTCCGCCTTGAGGTAGACGTCAATAGAAGACAGCAGGGGATTATGTCCAAGAAATTCGACAAAGTCTTCGCCCAATTCCTGGGAAAGGTTCTTGGCCGCCAGTTCCTTACTGATGTATTGTGACCGGAGGACATACCGGTCTGATTCCAATTCTTTTTGGAAAGCCAGGACATTTCCCTCCCCAGCGCCCTCGTTCATGATGATGTTGAGGACGATATTCTCCTTCACATAGTTGGACAAGTTTTTCGCATGGACGAGGAGAAGGCCCAAAAGACCAGTCATCAGCAAGACCAAAGCGATGCTGATGACCGTGGATATGTATACGGACTTGGTCTTTTTCGAGGATGTACTTACTTCATATACTTCCATATGCCGTGCTGTTTTCGTTGCGAAAGTAACGAATTGTGCTGATATAAATACAATTGGGTCGGCATAAAATGAATTTATGCCGATTCTCCGCTTGTCGTTGCCATCAGCGATCCTTTATGTAGCAACGTGTGGGCGGCGGCATTTATTGCCAGCCGCCACCCAACGCTTTATACAACGAGAGCTTAGTAATAGCTTTTTCCCGCCGGGTATGTATCAGGTTGATTTCGGCATCGAGCACGTTCCGCTGGGCCGTGATGATGTCCAAGTAGGTCGCCCGTCCGGCCTTGAAGAGCTCATTGGCCGCGTCTACGGCTTTAACCAGGGCGTCGACTTCCTCCATATTGTGTATACGGCGCTGATTGATGTAATCTTGGGCCTTCAGGCTTGTCTGCACCTCCCGCCAAGCGTTTAGCACTACCTTTTCGTAATCCTGAAAGGCTATGCCATAAGATGCCTTAGCCGCTTCGTAGGCAGACCGGATGGCCCGCTGGTTGAATATCGGCGCGGTGAAGCCACCCAGCAAGCCGTAGGCGACTGACGTTGGCGCCATAAGCAATCTATCCATGGCGAACGCTTGGAAGCCGACATAGGGCGACAATACCAAAGACGGCAGAAAAGCTGCCTTTGAAGCTTTGGTATCGGCCTCCGACGCCAATAATTCCAACTGGGCCTGCCGCACATCAGGGCGGAGTGCAATCAATTGCGAAGGAATGCCCGGAGCCAGAGAATCCGTAAACGCGGTGGTCATCCAATGCGTGGTATCCCTGGCTATCTCGCCGTGGAAGCGGCCGAGCAGAAAATTCAGGTGATTTTCGGCAGCGGTGATTTGCTGAAGCACTTCCTGCTCTCTACCCTTGGAGTTTTGAACCACCGCGGTAAACTGCTGAATACCCAGCTCGTCGGCCCTGCCTGCATCTTTTTGTACCTTGATGATAGCCAATGCATCTTCTTGCAGACTGATATTTTTTCGCAAGATCGCCAACTCATTGTCCAGTGCCAGCAAGTCATAGTAAGCCAACGCCACTTCCTCAATCAGTGCTGTCTGTACCAACTTTCTGCCTTCATAGGTAGCAAGAAACCGCTGGTAGGCCGCCCGTTTTTGGTTTTTCAGCTTTCCCCAAAGGTCGATTTCCCAGGATGTACGCAGCCCGATGAAATAATCAGGCAACGGGTCGGGCAGTTTTTCATCCTCATCGAGGTTTTCCGAAAAGTTGGTGTCATAGTTGCCGATACCATCCATGGTGTAAAAGCCATATTTCCGAAGGCCAGCCTCCGCCAGCGCATCGACGGAGGGGAAGAGGCTGGCCTTCCGGAGCCTTAAGTTTGCGCGGGCAATTTCCACTTGGTGGAGAGCCTTTTCCATGTCGGGATTGTTGGCCAGCGCAGTGTCGATAAGGCGGACCAGCTGGTCATCGTTGAAGAACTTGCGCCAGCCGACGTGGGCAGTATTGACCGTATCCGTGTCGCCTTGATAGGTGGTGGGTACAGCGCGATGCTGGTACTCCGCAAGTGGTTTGCTGGCTGAACATCCCGACAGCAGTATCAGCGCACCGATGGCCACTACGCCGGCCGCTCCTATTTTAGTTTTCTTTTTTTTGGAGGATGCGAACAGTACATACAGACCGGGTATCACGATGACCCCAATGAGCGTGCCCACCACCATACCGCCAACAGCCGTGGTACCGATGGAACGGTTGCCCAGTGCACCAGCGCCGGAAGCCATGGCCAACGGGATGAGGCCGGCGACGAACGCAAAAGATGTCATTAATATCGGCCGTAAGCGGGCCACCGAGCCTTCGATCGCTGCCTGTAACTGCGTAGCGCCCTGCTTGTAGCGCAGGATGGCGTATTCCACAATGAGGATGGCATTTTTGCCCAACAATCCGATGAGCATAACAAGTGCTACCTGTGCGTAGATGTTGTTTTCCAAGCCCAGCAGCTTCAGGAAGAGAAACGCTCCGAATACGCCGGCCGGTAAGGATAGGATAACGGGCAATGGCAGCAGGAAGCTCTCATATTGGGCAGCCAGGATAAGATAAACAAACAGCAGGCACAAGGCAAACACGTAGATAGCTTGGTTGCCAGATAGAATTTGCTCGCGTGTCATGCCCGACCATTCAATGCCATAACCTTGAGGCAGCGTAGCCGCAGCTACACGTTCCACGGCTTCGATTACCTGCCCGCTGCTGTATCCCGGTGCGGCATCACCGCTGATCAGTGCAGAAGTGAACATGTTGTACCGCGTTACCTGTTCGGGCCCATATATTCGTTCCATGGTCACAAAAGCCGAATAGGGGACCATTTCGCCGCTATCATTTTTTACATACAACTTAAGCACATCCTCAGGTTTTTCGCGATAGCCCGGCCCGGCTTGGACCATCACCTTATACATCTGGCCAAACCGGATGAAATTCGTCGCATAAAAGCTGCCCATCAAGGTTTGCAACGTGAGCATGGCATTCTCAACGCTGATGCCCTTTTTGGCAGCGATATCATAATCTACCTGAATGAGGTACTGCGGAAAGCGCGGATCAAAGGTCGAAAAGGTATTACCCACTTCCGGCGTTTCGTCGAGGGCTGTCATAAATTCAGCCAGCACATCGGCCGTGCGGTTGAGGTCGTCGGCACCCGTACGATCCAGTAAGCGGAGCTCAAAGCCGCTGGAATTGCCGAAGCCGGGCACCGTAGGCGGTGGAAAGTACTCGATACTGGCATCCATGAGGTGGCCGGTATGCGCTTCCAGCCAGGCCATGACGTCGCTCACCGACGCTTTGCGGTCTTCCCACGCCTTCAAGTTGATCATGCCCATGCCATACGAAGCACCAGACACTTCCGTTACGATACTATACCCCGCAAGGGTAGAAACCGTCTCCACGGCCTCGTGCTTACGCGCAATCGAATCGACCTGGTTGAGCACGGCGATAGTCCTATCGACGGTCGCACCCGGTGGTGTTGTGACATTGACATAAATCATTCCTTGATCTTCGGTGGGGATGAATCCGGATGGCAGGATGCTGTTGACGCCCCAGGTCGCGACAAAGAATGCGGCCAACAACCCCAATGTCAGGGTACGCCTACCGGCGATTTTGCCAATGAGGCCCGCATACCGCGTGGAAACCCGGTTGTACCAGTTGTTGAACCGCCTGAAAAATGCGGCCAGCCATCCTTTCGGCGCGGGTTTATCATGCGGCGACTTCAGAATAAGCGCGCAGAGTGCCGGTGTCAATGTCAGGGCATTGATGCCGGATATGACGATGGAAGCAGCCAGTGTCAGCGAAAACTGCCTGTAAAAGATGCCAACGGGGCCCGAAAGGAATGCGACTGGCACGAATACCGCCGACATGACAAGCGTAATGGCGACCACGGCGCCACCAATCTCTTTCATTGCTGCCAAGGTGGCCTCCATGGGCGGTAGATGTTCTTCCTCCATTTTGACATGCACCGCCTCCACCACCACGATAGCATTGTCTACCACAATGCCGATGGCCAATACCAGCGCAAAGAGTGTTAGCAGGTTGATGGAAAAGCCAAGCAACTGCATGAAAAAAAGGGCGCCAATGAGGCAAACGGGAACCGCTAAAGCGGGTATCAACGTAGAGCGAAAATCCTGCAGGAAGATGAACACCACGAGAAAGACCAACAGGAAAGCTTCGACAAGCGTGCGGATAACCTCGCTGATGGAGGCATCGAGGAAACGCGAAACATCGTAGCTGACCGTGTACTTCATGCCCGGAGGGAATGAACTCGCTTGGAGTTCGGCCATGCGTTGTTTAACGTTCGCTATGACCTCTTGCGCATTCGATCCGGGCAGCTGTTTCATCATGATGGATGCTGAAGGGCGGCCATCCGTCCTGGACTCCATTTCATAGTCCAATGAGCCAAACTCCACATCAGCGATATCCCGGATGCGCAGGATTGAACCGTCCGCATTGGCACGGATGGGGACATCCCGGTATTGGTCAGGCTCAGAGAATTTGCCTGGGTAGCGCAACACGTACTGCTGCATATTTACCCGCTGGTCGGAGCCGATGCCCGTTTGCCCGGGTGCCGCCTCCACGTTTTGTGCACGCAGGGCGGCGATGACCTCTTCGCTGGAGATATCGTATGCCGCCATCCGATCGGGCTTGAGCCAAACCCGCATGGCATAATCGCGTGCACCCATGATCTGAGCAAACCCCACACCCTCGATGCGTTTGAGTTCTTTCAAAATGTTGATGTCGGTAAAGTTGTAGATGAAACGCTCATCTGCCGTTGGGTCGTCACTGAACACATTGAGGTACATCAACATACTGTTCACCTCTTTTTCTGTCGTTACACCAGCTTTAATGACTTCTTCAGGTAGTTCGTCGAGCACGGTGGTCACTCGGTTTTGTACGTTTACAGCCGCAATATCCGGGTCGGTACCCACCTTGAAAAAAACTTGAATAAGCGTAGTGCCATTATTGGTCGACACCGAGGTCATGTAGGTCATTCCGGCAACGCCATTGATGGCCCGCTCAAGTGGTATGGCTACCGCGTCTGTACATACTTCGGCATTCGCCCCCGTGTAGTTAGCCGTAACCACCACCGACGGTGGGACAATATCAGGAAATTGGGTCACCGGCAAAGTGAATAACGCAAGGATCCCTAATAAAGTGATAAGCAATGAAATAACCAGCGACAAAACTGGCCTTTTTATAAATGTTTCAAGCATCTTACTGATTTTTTGGAGATATATTAGCTTAGTGACAGTTTATTGCGTTCCGCTTGCAGCGAGTGTATGGTCCGCCAAGGATGTCATCTTCGGCGAAATCGTCATGCCGTCTCTCAGGTTTTGCACGCCTTCAAAAACAATGGTGTCACTAGTACTTAATCCGTCTTCAACGAGGTAGTAATGTCCAACTCGCGGCCCCGCCCGGAAAGGTGTCATGACGAGGGTACCGCTATCCTTCACTTTATACACATACGTGCGATCCTGGATTTCGAAAACCGATTTCTGGTGAACCACCAGATTCTCGCCGCGTTGCATGGGCACACTCACCTTGCCGGATGCCGCATGTTTAATCAATCCAGCCGGATTGGGAAAAAGCGCTCTTAGGGATATGGTACCCGTGCTTTCTTCAAATTCGTTTTCGGCAAATTCAGCGGTACCAGCATGGGGGTAAATGGTTCCATTGGCCAAAGTCAATGTCACTGGCATGCTAAAATCAACGGTGCGCGCACTGTCGTTAGCTACGATGCTGAGGTATTCCTGTTCGGAAATATCGAAATAAGCATATACTTGACGCAAGTCTGAGATGGAGGTCAGCAGTGCGCCTTCATCCAGCAAACTCCCTTCTTTCAGTGGAATGCGGTCAATCCGACCAGTGAAGGGTGCGCGGACGGTTGTATAAGACAGCTGTGCTTTGGCGTGCTGCAAGAGCGATTTGGCCTCTTTAATCTTCGATTCGGCCGCAGCTAACCGAGCTTCAGCCACCTCCAAATCGGTTTCCGAAACGATGTTTTTAGCGACGAGCAGCTTGGTACGGTCGACTTCGAGTGCTGTGGTTTTTCCGTCAGCGATTGCGTTTTCCAGGACAGCCTCACAGCGGGCAACCTCGGAAGCGTATTCCGTATCATTCAGCTTAAACAAAGGCTGCCCCTGAGACACCTCGCTGCCTTCATCTACATAGATTTTCTCAAGAAACCCTTTCAGTCTGCTGCGGATTTCCACATTTTTAAATGCTTGGATATTGGCCACATAATCCTGATATATGGTGGTATCCAGGCTTTCCACTTTGACAACAGGCGTCGCCGGCGCCGATTGTTGGTTCCCCTGTTGTCCGCCGTCAACAGCACATCCGGTAAGAAAGCCCGCCAACAGACTTAAAGCGATTGGCGCCTGAACTCGTATTGATTTAGTATCCATGTTTTTAATTTATTTCATCTAGTTGTTTTCCTTTACTTGCCCGATGAGCGCTCGATGTAAATAATGATTGCCGTGTGTCAGTACGATTTACATCTCGGTTTCATCAACATTGTTCTGTTTCGACGTTGAACTTGCATGAGCCGTTAACCATTCATTCGACAGTTATTCGTTTCCAGTACAAGCAGCCCAATCGCAAGCCGGGCAAAGCTTACCATGACCCCGACCCATCAGTGGCCAGTAGTTATCTCTCCCGAAAATAATAAGGTTAACTTACGCGTTGTCAGCGTTATAATGGAGGCTGGGATAGTGTTAAAACGGCTTTAGTCGAAAAAGAAATCTGTAATACCCTATTAGGTGTGATATTTTGGTGTTCAAACCTAAACGGAGCCGTTGATCGAAGATGTCAACAATGGGTGGCGGATTAAGTTCAGCGTTTCCCCTTGGGACGGGGACAGAAATCCATTTTGAAGAAGCGGGCCGGTAATCGTCGTATTGGAAATCATTATCCTGCTCGCTTTCTTCTCCGGCGCACGGGATATCCAACACATCTTCGAGGATAACCTCAACCAATGGTGTACCGTCGATTACTTGGTAAGAATTATCACCATGTATGTGCCCATCTTGATAGAAGATTGTGTTGATGTAAGCAACTATGACAAGAAAATAGACCAATCTCGCTAGCATAATCGTGCGCTAAAGTAAGCAATTTGCAATCATCATGATTGATTATCACTTTTTTGTTACTTGTGTACTGGATTTGTTAATGATTTCGTAATATTAGCTGCGTATCACTTCGCGTACCGGAAATAAACCGTAAAGTCCGGCAGCCATTTCTACCGTAAGCTAAAAAAATCGTATTTTCGCCGTCCTTATACGACACCTTGTTACTATGGACTACCATCACCGTACGATTGAGCAGAAGTGGCAACGATTCTGGGCAGATAACCACACCTTCCGTGTGACGAATACATCGGATAAACCCAAATATTATGTACTGGATATGTTCCCTTATCCGTCCGGTGCAGGATTGCATGTGGGGCATCCGCTGGGTTATATTGCGTCGGATATTTTCAGCCGATACAAACGACTGAAAGGATTCAATGTACTCCATCCGATGGGGTACGATTCGTTCGGCCTGCCGGCGGAGCAATACGCCATCCAAACCGGACAGCACCCGGCCGTCACCACTGAGGCTAACATCAAGCGTTACCGGGAGCAACTCGATAATATCGGATTCTCCTTTGATTGGGACAGGGAGGTACGGACAAGCGATCCCGCTTTCTATAAATGGACGCAATGGATATTCATGCAGCTTTTTAATGCGTGGTATAACAAAGCCAACGATAAGGCCGAACCCATTGCAACGCTTGTTGCACATTTCGAGTTGCATGGAAGCCGAGGTATACAAGCCGCGTCGGATGATGACGTCCTGTCGTTTACCGCTGCCGAATGGGCCGCGTTCAGCGAGGAGGAGCAACAACGCGAATTACTGAAATACCGGCTGGCCTACCTACGGGAGAGTACCGTCAACTGGTGCGCAGCCTTGGGTACGGTGCTGGCCAACGATGAGGTAATCAACGGCGTTTCCGAACGGGGTGGATACCCGGTAGAGCAGAAGAAAATGATGCAATGGAGCATGCGCATCACCGCCTACGCCGAGCGTCTACTTCGGGGGTTGGAGACCATCGACTGGCCGGAACCCTTGGTGGAGATGCAGCGTAACTGGATAGGTAAAAGTGTTGGTGCAAGCGTACGGTTCGGCGTGCCTATCCTCGGCGACGGCCGTTATATCGAAGTGTTTACCACGCGAGTCGACACCATTTATGGGGTGAACGCATTGGTGCTCGCCCCAGAGCACGAATTGGTGGAGGCGCTCACCACCGGATCGCAGCAGGCAGAAGTGGAAGCCTACATCGCTCAAACCAAGAAAAAATCCGAGCTCGACCGCATGGCGGATGTAAAAGCCGTATCGGGTGCCTTCACCGGTAGCCATGCCATCCATCCGCTGACGGGTAAAGAAGTTCCGATATGGATAGCGGATTATGTATTAGCCGGTTACGGAACCGGAGCTGTGATGGCTGTGCCATCGGGTGATCAGCGCGACTACCTGTTCGCTACCCATTTCGGGTTGCCCATCATCCCCATTTCGGATGCCCAGCAATTGGATGGACAGGCGGACCCCACCAAAGAAGGACGGTACATCAACTCCGATATTATCAACGGCATGACCTACCGGGAAGCCGTGGATACGCTGATTGAAAAGCTGGAATCGCTGGGGGCGGGAAAGGCTACCATCAACTACCGGATGCGCGATGCCATTTTCGGCCGCCAGCGCTACTGGGGGGAACCTGTGCCAGTATACTTCAAAGGCGGACTGCCCCAGCTTATCGACGAAGATGAGTTGCCGCTATTGCTGCCGGACGTGGATAAATACCTGCCCACGGAAACGGGAGAACCCCCGCTGGGCCGTGCCAAAGACTGGAAGTATCGCGGCACGTTTGAATATGAACTCAGCACCATGCCCGGCTGGGCAGGGTCAAGCTGGTATTGGTACCGGTATATGGATGCGCAGAACGAGGCGGTATTTGCTTCTAAAGAAGCTATCGACTACTGGCGCGATGTAGACCTCTATATCGGCGGTTCGGAGCACGCTACAGGCCACTTGCTTTACAGCCGCTTTTGGAACAAGTTTCTGAAAGATATGGGGTATGTACCCGAAGAAGAACCTTTCAAGAAACTCATCAACCAGGGCATGATCCAAGGGCGCAGCAATTTTGTATATCGCGTACTGGATGGGGAGGGCAAGGGAACCAATACCTTTGTTTCCTACGGATTGAAGGACCAATATCGCACGGTGGCGCTGCATGTTGATGTAAACATCGTAACCAACGACGTGCTCAATCTTGATAAATTCCGCCGGTTCCGGCCTGATTTTGCCGATGCCGAATTTATCCTCGAAAACGGCAAATACATCTGTGGCCATGAGGTGGAGAAGATGTCCAAGTCTAAATACAACGTGGTCAATCCCGATGACATCATCGAACAGTACGGCGCTGACACCCTGCGCATGTACGAGATGTTTCTCGGCCCGCTGGAGCAGAGCAAGCCCTGGAATACCAATGGCATTGAAGGGGTTTATAAGTTCCTCCGTAAATTCTGGAAATTATTTCACGACGCTTCGGGCAACTTTGCCGTAAGCGATGATGCGCCCACCCGGGCCGAGTTGAAGGCTTTGCACAAGATTATCAAGAAGGTAGAAGAGGATATTGAACGGTTTTCGTTCAATACATCGGTATCTTCTTTTATGATTTGCGTCAATGAGCTGACCGACCTGAAATGCAACAAACGGGCTATCCTCCAGGAACTATGCGTGGTGTTGCATCCTTACGCTCCACACATCACCGAAGAGCTGTGGACGCTGCTGGGGCATGAACCCGGTACCCTGTCGTACGCAACGTATCCGGCATTCAATCCCGAATACCTGGTGGAAAGCGAATTTTCATATCCCATTTCTGTCAATGGAAAAACACGGATGAACCTTACGTTGCCGCTTGACATGGAACAGCCGGATGTGGAGAAAGCCGTGTTGGCCAATGAAGATGTGCAACGCTACCTCGAAGGCAAGGCGGTGCGCAAGGTGATTTATGTGAAAGGCCGGATAGTGAATATCGTGGCGGGATAGCCATCAGGCATTATGGAAAAATATGGGTATTTCCAGTTGGTGTGCCATAGCTTTGACCCTATCGCCGGAAAACAGCTTGTCGAAGAAACCTTTCCGTTCACGGGATACTATCAGCAAGTCCATACCGTCGGACTGCGCTAAGCGGAACACGTGTTCAGGGAAATCTTCCTTGACGTCCATGCGGTCAGAGAACGGGGCCGTTTTATCCAGCACGCGGCTGATTGCCGTCCGGTCCTGGATGTGTTTGGCCCAATCCGCGAGGTCTCTTTCGTCTTTATTGGCGCCTTTCTCAAACAAATGGATCAATGTCACCTGCTGTGGGGCTTCTCCTATGGCGATAAAAGCTTCCAGGGCTTCAATCTCCGAGGGTTGGAAGTTGGTCAGCAACCCAACATTACGCTGCTGGAAGGTTGGCGGGGTTTCGGGTACCGCCAATACCGGTATGGGTGAATTTTTGATGATTTCAAATGTGTTGCTGCCTAAGACGGCATGCTTAAGGCCCGATGCGCCCTTGGTACCCATCACAATCAGGTTGTTCTTGGCTTCACGTGCGGTTCGGTAAACCACATCACTCATTACCCCTTGCTTGCAGTCCGTGGTAATCACTACCCCGGAAAACTCCTCCTCTAAATCGGCAGCTGCAGCGGTCATGTTGCTTTCAGCTTCATTGGCTGCTAACTCCTGCGCCTCGCGGTTTAGCTCTTCACCCCCGAAGGCCGTGGAAAACGGTGTATATAGGTGTAGTAGGTGGATTGACCAACCAAAATGCCGTGCCATCTGAGCCGCATAACGCGCGGCTGCTGCTGCATTGTCTGAAAAATCAGTGGGAACCAAAACTGCCTTGCTCATATTACATGCTATTTTCTATCTATCTAATTCGCGACTTATCTTATAACATCCCTGCATGCGACTTTGTTGGGATAAGCTATTATTTATCGGATGGTGCCCCTAATTGGATAGTCCGTTTGTTTTCAAATTGGGGGAAAACCCTGATAAATCACTTGCGCAGCTACGCTATGTTTGCATCAGTTAACCCAAGAGCATTGCGTTATGGATAGATACAACTGGTTGGCCAATCCGAGCAAACTGTCGGCCTGAAGTGGATTTCTTACGGCGTCGTTGAGGTATCCGGCCATTGCAATGGAATCATCGGCAGTTGCAGCACCGATAGGGCTGCTGGAACCGGTTTGCCGGTTACAGGCGGCAGCGAGCAAAACGGCGAGAAATAACGGTGGTATAAGCGTTAAGACATTCATCACAATGGCAGGTTCATAAACAAATGGATCTTAAAGACAGTAAGGCTGCGTTTCAAAGATACATAAGTTTTTCCAATGGTCAACCCATCGCTTTTAATTCCGTTTGCACCTCGTCAAACTGTTCCTGTATCGTTTTATCGGGTTTGCCGCTGATTTTGGAAACGATGACAATAGCCAGGAATGAAAGGATGAAGCCCGGAATCATGGAGTACCATGCTTTCAGGGGGTGGTCGATGTAGGTCCATAGCAGCACGGTAAGTCCGCCGACAGCCATGCCGGCTATGGCGCCGTTGCGGGTAGTGCCTCGCCACAGCAGGGAAAGGAGAATCAATGGCCCAAATGCAGACCCGAACCCTGCCCAGGCGTGTCCCACCAAATCCAGGATGGTGTCTTTAGGACTTAATGACAATAGTATCGCGACGATGGCGACCACCAAAACCGATAGGCGGCTGACGAGGAGCAACTCCTTTTCGGAAGCTTGCTTCCGGAAGAGCGCCTTATAAAAATCTTCGGTCATCGAACTTGAAGTCACAAGAAGCTGTGAGGATATTGTACTCATCACTGCAGCCAATATTGCTGAGAGGAGGAAGCCGCCAATCAACGGGTGGAACAACACACGCGAGAAGTAAATGAAAATCGTTTCCGGATCAGCAATCGATAGCTGCAATTGTTCCATGTATGCAATGCCGATGAGTCCGATAAGCATCGCGCCACCTACGGTAAAAATCATCCACGAAATGCCGATATGTCTTGCCGCCCGCAATTGTTTCACCTGGTCGATGGCCATGAAACGCACCAGGATATGCGGCTGGCCGAAATAGCCCAACCCCCAGGCCAATAACGAAATAATACCCACGGTGGTCGTGCCCTTGAATAGGCTTAAATAGCTGGGGTCTTTTAATCGAATGGTTTCAAACGCTACCCCGATGCCCCCTACCTCAATGATCAGTACGATAGGAATGATGACCAGCGCCAGCACCATGATTGTGCCTTGTACGAAGTCGGTCAGGCTAACTGCCAGAAAGCCGCCCAGAAACGTATAAAGGACAACAACAGCGCTTGTAATGAACAACCCCGTATGATAATCCATGTGAAAAGCCGATTCAAATAGGCGGCCACCGGATACCATACCGGCTGACGTATACAACGTGAAAAATACCAGAATGATAATGGCCGAAATCAACCGCAGTACGCTCGCTGAATCATGAAACCGGTTTTCAAAGTAATCCGGGATCGTAATCGAATTGCCTGCCTTTTCTGTGTATATCCGCAGGGCAGGCGCAACCAGTAGGTAGTTCAGGAACGCACCGATGGTGAGCCCGATGGCGATCCAGCCACTGGATATCCCGGTAGCGAACATGGCTCCAGGTAATCCCATCAGTAGCCATCCGCTCATGTCGGAAGCACCTGCGGACAGCGCCGTGACGGCCGGACCGAGCCGGCGGCCGCCCAGTAAAAATTCGTTGACATTGCTGGTCGATTTGCGGTAGGAATAGATGCCAATACCTATCATGAGCAACATGTAGGTACTTATTGCAATCAGTTGGTTGATGTCCATACGTTGTTTGTTGTTGTTTGCATAACTTGGTTTCCGCAAAAGTATCAAAATTTCTTACCTTAGCCACAGTTATTCGCTTTTAGGTATTTATTAACTGGAAAAGCCAAAATATCATCCCTATGCATAAAAAAATATACCTTGCCATCGGCGCTTTCCTCGTGTTGGGCTATTCATTGTCGGCGCAGACCAAGCGGCTGGATTTGGAACAATCCCTGGGCCTGAAACCTTCGCTCACCAAATCCATCAATCCGGTAATCGGTTGGGCGGACGCCGAACATTATATCGAATCTGATGGGCAAACCCGGCAACAATACCGGGTGCATATCAAATCCGGCGCACGAAGCCCATATACACCGCCACCCAGCAGCGATGTAGAGGTATATGTCGCGCATAATGATATTTTTATTCGCGAAGGGGCTAATGCCGCGCGGCAACTCACGCATTCGCCGGAAGATGAAGAAAAAAATCCGACGTTATCGCCGGACAATCAGTATGTGGCCTTTACCCGCAACAACGACTTGTATGCGGTACGTGTTTCAGATAGCCGGGAAATCCGCTATACCAACGACGGCACGGATGTGATTTATAACGGATGGGCATCGTGGGTATATTTTGAAGAGATTTTGGGCCGGGCTTCACGTTATAAAGCATTTTGGTGGGCGCCAGATAGCAGGACGTTGGCTTTTATGCGGTTTGATGATACGCAGGTGCCGATGTTTCCGATTTATGCTGCCGAGGGACAGCATGGATACCTTGAGCAGACCCGTTACCCGAAAGCAGGCGACCCCAATCCGGAAGTGCGGGTCGGCTTTGTTCCTGTTGACGGGGGGCGCGTCGTGTGGGCAGACTTCAACGAAAAGGACGATCAGTACTTCGGTGAACCCTATTGGAGCTTCGACAGCAGCAACTTGATGGTGCAGTGGATGAACCGCGACCAGACTAACCTGAAATTCTATCAGGTTGAACCCCTGACGGGAGCCAAACAGGAAATTTACGACGAACATCAGGACGCTTGGATAGACCTTAGTCATAGTGAGCGTATCACCTACCTGAAAGACAACAAGCATTACATCCTCAAAAGTGATAAAACCGGATGGGCACATTATTACCTTTATACCTTGGATGGCACGCTGGTCAATCCCATTACCGAGGGCAAATGGCAAGTGTCTGCTTTGGAGCTTGTCGATGAGAAAAATAAGGTGATTTATTTCACGGCACGGAAGGAACACTCGGCCAGGGTTGATCTTTACCGTGTAGACTACAACGGTAAAAACCTACAGCGGCTCACGTTCGGCGATTATACCCACAACGTAACCGTATCGCCCGACGGCAGGCATTTCATCACCACGTATTCCAATGTGGGCACGCCGCCTAAGGTCGCTTTGCTGGATAACAAAGGCAAGCTCATCAAGCAACTTGCAGACAGTAAAGCCGAAGATTTTGACACCTATCACTATGCTAAAACCGAATTGATCACTATTCCCACGCCGGATGGCTATGAGCTGCCGGCGACGATCACCTGGCCCACGGACTTTGATGAGACTAAGCCGCATCCCGTTATCTTCAGTATTTACGGCGGGCCGGATGCCGGCACGGTGCGTGACACTTGGAAGGGTACGGCCAATCAGCATTGGGCAAATGAAGGGATTATCCAGATCAGCGTAGACCATCGCGCATCCGGCCATTTTGGAAAGGAAGGTGTGGCATTGATGCACCGTAATCTCGGTCATTGGGAAATGGAAGATTACGTTGCCGCCGCCAAATGGCTCAAGAGCAAACCTTGGGTAGCTAAAGATAAATTGCTCATTACCGGCCACAGCTACGGTGGTTACATGACCTGCTTGGCATTGACCAAAGGTGCCGATTATTTCGACTTCGGTATTGCAGGGGCCCCCGTGACGAGCTGGGAACTGTACGATACCCATTATACAGAGCGGTATATGGATACCCCGCAGGATAATCCGGAAGGGTACAAAAACGGCTCGGTACTCACCTATGTAGATAACTACAAAGGTGTGCTCCGAATCCTGCATGGCGACATCGACGACAACGTGCATATGCAGAATACCATGCAATTGGTAGACGCACTGACCAACCGCGACACGCCGTTTGAATTGATGATTTATCCCGGTAGCCGGCACGGCTTTGCCCGTGAAAAGTCGGGATATGACCGTAAAGAGCGGTACCGGTTTTATTATCAGTACCTGTTGGAAAAACCGATGCCGGCAGGGTTGAAGTAGGAATCGGGTTCGAATATAGCCTACACAAAATTACCTGTCATTGAGTATTTCAGGCAATGCATGGCTATTGTAACTTTGTTCTATTCGCATCATGTTATCATAGCCGTCAATGAACAAGGGTCTGTCGATTCCGCTATTAGTTTTACTGTATTTTACTGGCTTCACGGTAGCGGTACATGCGGATGATATCAGGCCGGTCATGGTTGATTCGTCTGCCATCTATAGCCTCAATGGCCACATCGGTTATTACGAAGATACGACCTTGGAGGCCACCCCTGAAGACGTACTGGCGATTAAGCGTACAGGAGGGCTTATTCCCATCAATGGCGATGAATATGTCAGCCTGGGCTATACCGATTCGTATTACTGGCTGGTTATCGATCTGAAAAATACACTGGCGGACTACGTGGATTTATTTCTGTCGATTCCCAGTTCGAGCATAAACCTGCTGGAATTATATCAATGGAATGCGGGAAACCGTACGCTCACCTTCGTAAGCCGAACCGGCGATCGGCTGCCCTTCGCCGAGCGGCCGTGGCCCGTCTGGGAATTTCTTTTTCCGATTAGGCTCAATGGCGGCGAAGCCTCCACACTGTTATTCAAGGTCGACAAACGTGGCCAGAATTTCATTATCAAAACACAATTGGGGAGGAGGGAAGCTATTTTACAGCAAGATATTCCGATATATTCCGCCTTCAGCTTTTATGCAGGTATATTCGCATTTGCGCTGCTCTTAAATGTACTCATGTACCTGTCGGTCGGAGACCGCATCCATTTGTATTATTCGCTATATATATGTTGCTCAGTGACCTTGGTGCTTGACGAAGTGGGGTTGACCAAGGAGTGGCTGTTTCAGGACCTTGGCCGGCTTCATGATTATGTAAAAGCCATCAGTGGAACGTTGAGCTGTGCCCTGTTGATCCAGGTGATGCAACTGTTTACCAACCAGACCGCAGCAAACAGCAAACTGTATCATTTCACCAATGGCTATAAATACCTGCTTTGGGTGCTGGGAACGATGCCTTTTTTGGCGCTGCTCTTTCCCATCGACATTCGGGTAGAAAAAGCGATTTTTTATTCGGCCACGATACAGGGTATTGTTTCCATGTTGGTGATCATGGTCTGTGTCATCGATCGGATAAGAAGCGGCTTTGTACTCGGTTATTATTATTTGCTGGCGCTTTTGCCGCTGACAATCGGTGGGATTAACTACGTCTTGCAGGTAATGGGTATCGTGGGAGCACAATTGCTTAAACCCAACGGTGTTGTTGTAGGGTTCGCCGCCGAAGTGGTCATTCTTTCCTTTGCGTTTACCCTGCGTTATAACTTTCTGAAGCGGGAAAAGGCGCAATTGAAAAAAGAAAATGACCGGATCAGGCAACAAGCGGTACAACAAGTTTTTCAAGCGCAGGAGGATGAGCGCGATAGGCTGGCGAAAGATCTCCATGACGATTTGGGCGGCACGCTGTCGGTTATCCGGCTAAAGGTGACCGACTTTCAACAGAAGTTAAATGGGATGCAATTGATAGAACGTGAGGCTTACGACGAGACCGTTCGGCTCATTGCCCGGGCGTGCGACGACCTGCGTGAGATATCGCATAGCCTCAAACCCAAGTTCTTTCTGGAGAATGGGCTTATCGGGACCATCAAGGAGCGCCTTTCCATTCTCAATCGCGTCAGCGCCGTTGGTTTTGAGTTTGTTTATCAATATACGCATCGTCAGGACTACGACACCGAGCTGTCCATTTATCGCATAGTCAACGAGCTGATCAATAACATCATGAAGCATTCGTGTGCGACACAGGCGACCGTGCAGCTGGTGGAAACGGCGGATATGCTAATTATTACGGTAGAAGACAACGGTATCGGGTTCGATGACCTTTCGACGTCAGCGGGCATTGGTCTCAAAAACGTGTATTCGCGCACGCAGTACCTTGGAGGCCGTTGTCTTATCGATACAAATAAAAACGGGACAACCATTACGATAGAAATACCTTTGCAGGATGATGGAAACCAAAGCACTTGACCAGCAAAAGATCAATCTTTTGCTGGTAGATGATCACCAACTCTTTATTGATGGACTACGTTCCATCCTTGGCAACCACCCACGTTTTTCCGTGTGGCGTACCGCCCGTGATGGGCGGGAAGCACTTCAACTGCTGCAATATCACAAGCCTGATGTGGTCGTCATGGACCTGAACATGCCGAGGATCGACGGGCAACAAGCAGCGGCTAAAGCCCTGTCGATGTACCCGCAGCTAAAGATCCTTGTTGTCTCCATGTATTACACGGCTTCCTTGCAAGCTTCCTTGCGAAACATGGGAATCGGGGGCTTTATACCAAAAGATTCGGATGCCACCGTGCTCATACGTGCCATTGAAGCAATATACGAGGGCGGGCGTTATTTTGTAGAACAGCCGGACAATGCCGCCACAGACGATGAGAACAATCAGAAAAGTGTCCGGAAAAAATACAACCTTACCAAGCGGGAGGCGGAAATCATCCGGTTGGTCCGGCAAAATAAGACAACACAGGAAATAGCTGAACAGCTTTTTGTCAGTCCATTTACCATTGAAACGCACCGGAGAAATATCTGCGCCAAACTGGACATTAAAGGGAATAACGGTTTGTTTCTTTTCGCACAGCAACATGTGGATATCTAAGAACGAATGATGCCGGAAAATACACTGAAACAGGTATTGTTCCGGTGGTAGCTTTTTTCTTACTTTGTGTCGAACGATGCGGGATGGCGGCCTTTGTTATCTGTTACAGTCTGTTTTGGAAGTACACATCGCTTGTTAGGCAGATAGAAATAACATTGGTAAAACAACAATATATGAATAAAACTAAAGTCAAAGAGGCTGCGATACTGAATGTGCTCCGCGCATCGGTTGACGGGAAGCGAGTAAGTGATATTTGCAGAGAATTGATGGGAAACTTAATGCATATACAGGAGCTAGTTTAGTGGATGTACGGCTGAAACCGAAGAGGAAGGGTACTAAGAATGAACATATCCCAACATTGGAGCAGGTATGTGCGCTGCTGTCGGAATATAATAGCGCCAGCGTGAAACGCGTAAATCTATACGTGGATTGTAAGGATGTAAACCCTGAAATACTTATTGGTATCCTTAAACGTCATGACCTGGATAAAGAGGCTGTTTTTTATGGCAACGACGATTACCTGAAGAGGCTGAAAGGCGTATTGCCTCAAGCGCGTATTATACCGGCGTTGAGGCAATTGGAAGATTTGGAAAAAAAAATGGCAGATCTGGCGCCTTATGGGTTCGATGTGACATGGAAGGCATTGAATGCTAATGCGGTCAGACTGATCCAATCGAAGGATGTAAAAATACATACTGATCTGCTGTTTATAAACGATCGGAAGAGAAATTATCTTAAAGCACAGCGATGGGGCATACATGCTATTCAAACGAATAAGGCGAGAAAAGCCATAGCATCCTTTCAGAAAACCAATCGATGTTTGTAACTGGGCACAGTTAATTAACCAAGAAAGTTCGATGGAAAGAAGGTTGGTGATAAAACAATTCTTATCGTAGCCATCGTCAAGCATAACCTGTAAAGTACGCTGTCCATCTACGAAATCATGCAGACCCTCGGAATCTCGGAGTTTGATAAGACGTCGCTAAAGGATTTAATCGTTCAGGATCAAAAAATCAAAGTACCAAAGAACAAAAACTGTTAAACTTATTTGATGCAAAAGTTAACGCATCAGTACTATTTGTTTATCAATATACGCATCGTCAGGACTACGAAACCGAGCTGTCCATTTATCGCATAGTCAACGAGCGGATCAATAATATCATCAAGCATTCGTGCGCGACACAGGCAACCGTGCAGCTGGAGATGGTGCCTGACCCCGGAAAATGCATGTTAGCTGCAATCGAACAGTTGGAGTTGTCTGGCAGTGAGCCGGCTTTTCTATACTATCTGAACTATTACCCGCTCTTGCAGATGTCGGTCGGTGTGATTGTACAGCACGCCGAGAGGTTATTTGGTGGTTGGCATGGCGATATACTGGTTTTTCCAGCTGATGCTCGGTGGCTAATTTTCCAATCGCTGGAGGAAATATGGTATGCAGGTCTCCGGAGACCGTAAAAAAGATGTGTTCTTTTCTTGGAGAAGTGGTTCTTATCACTATATTTGCAGTCCGAAAAACGGGGGTTTAGCTCAGCTGGCTAGAGCGCTTGCATGGCATGCAAGAGGTCACCGGTTCGAATCCGGTATCCTCCACTTAATTATCAAGCACTTATGAATCAGTCGTAGGTGCTTTTTTAGTGCCCTGCCAGTATCCCCCAAGCAGTTGCTACAACGTTTTTTCAGCATAACATTTCCTTGTCAAGGCGAAGCGTTTGCAAAAGTTGGATTAAACGCAAATAACAAAACTTTTCGTGTGTAGCTTAATCACTACACCCAATACCGTTGTTGGCATGTCCTTTGGATATTAGTTTACTATGAAAAGAAACGAATATACATTGCCAACATTGATCGCATTGCTATTAACTGCGATACTCGTATTTGGATCGTTTGCGGGATAATCGGCTATCTGAAAGTCGACAAGGAGCTTTTCTTCAAGTCTGGTCAAGCCCTACAGATAGGAAACGGATGCACATCGGAATCACATCTGGCAGGTAGGCAGGTTTACTTAACATAGGCTAAACATTGATGTCGTATATTTGGTAGGCATAAATAAACTAAAGCGATGAAAGCAGCCCTGCGTTTCCGATATGGACCGCCCAAGAAATTGGTCGTAAAAGAAACAGACCGTCCGGAGCCAAAAAGAGATGAACTATTGATCCGGGTATACGCAACAACCGTCAACCGGACAGACTGCGCAGTGCTCACGGGAAAGCCGTTTGTCTTGCGTCTTTTTACCGGGCTCTTTCGCCCCCGTTTTCCTATTCCGGGAACTGATTTCGCTGGCGAGGTGGAAGCGGTCGGTGACGGCGTTAAGTACTTTAAGAAAGGAGACCGGGTATGGGGATTCGATGATAACGGGCTGTCTTCCCAAGCGGAATACATGACCATATCCGAAAAAAAAGCCGTATTGCTTATCCCAAACGGAATTTCATATCGACAGGCGGCCGCCAGCGCGGAAGCTGCCCATTATGCGTATCATTTTATAAAGAAGGTGTCGCTGAAGCCCGGACAACAGGTACTCCTGAACGGAGCAACGGGAGGTATCGGCTCCGCTACCCTCCAGTTCCTTCGCTATTACGGCATTGATGTCACCGCCGTTTGTGCTACAGACCACATTCCGTTGGTGAAGTCTTTAGGAGCGGTTCGGGTCATTGACTACCTCAAAGAGGATTTTACGGAAGATACGGCACGTTATGACTTGATATTTGATGCGGTCGGCAAAAGTACTTTCTTTAAATGTAAGAAACTACTGAAGGAAAACGGCGTATATCTTTCATCTGAGCTGGGGCCTTATTCGCAGAATATTTTACTGGCTTTGCTTACGCCCATCGCAGGCGGCAAGAAAGTCAAGTTTCCCGTTCCCCTCGATATCAAAGCAAGCTTGAAATTCATCGCACGGCTGACAGAAGAAGGGAAATTCAACCCGGTAATAGACCGCAGTTATCCAATTGACCACATACAGGAGGCGTATACCTATGTAGCAAGCGGACAAAAAATAGGTAACGTCCTTCTTATTCTTTCAGGCGATCAAAAGTAACTGGTTTAGCGGTGACAAAACACGTTTGGCCAATGCCGACGGCGGATGAAAAAAAGTGACAGACTTTCTGTCGCCGGACATGAAAATCAACTGAAAATTGATAAGTTTGCAGCGATGTACAGAAACGCCATCAGTTTTCTTTTTCTTGCGTTGATCTTATATAACGCTACTTCAGCGGTGTGGATCAACGGGGCGTTTCTGCTGAACCGCGATTATGTGGTCGAGAACCTGTGCGAACAGCGGCTTTCCCTGGATAATGAGTGCCAAGGACAATGCGTGTTGATGAAAAAGTTGAAGGAGAGCCAGGAAAGAGACAGCGAGCATTCGACCACTAAAATGCAGGAGCTGCAGCTGGTGTTTACCCAAAATACCTGGTTATTCAGCCTGAGCGCGGCCGTTGGCGTTCGGACTCGGATGCCCATACCCGCTGACCTGGGGCAGCGTACCGATAGCTTTACCCTTGCTATCTTCCGCCCTCCCATTTCCTAATGACACCGGCGACGCGCCTTCAGGCGCCTTTCCCGCCGGACAAAACGCTTTTATTGCTTAGTTAATGTCGGTATTGGACTGAACGTGCCAATGCCCGATCATGTATTTACAAATTATTGAATTATTGCCATTAACGTGAAAACCAAAGAACTTGTCATTGGATTATTGAGTTATTTATGTTGCGTTCCCATGTTGTTCGGACAGGTAAAGGGCCGGGTCACCGATGCCGCGACCGGAACCCCGGTCGGTAATGCAACGGTATCGGTTGCCGATTCGGTCCGTGTATTATCCGACGGAACGGGTTATTTCGGTTTTGAGTCTTCTCAGGAAATGGGAGAGTTAACCGTTACCTGCATCGGCTACGAGCCCATCGCCGTTCCATATTCCGCCGGTCAATTCCTGCAGGTGAAGGTCCGGCCGTCGGGCACCATATTGAGCGAGGTGATGGTGACCGGATACCAGACAGGCCGGAAGCTGATCGAGAATGCCGGAGGCATTTCCGTACTGAATGCCGAAGATATCGGCCGCCAATCGCAGGTAGATATCCTGCCTGCATTGAACACGATACCGGGCTTGAAAATGGAGGCCTATAATTTCGGCGACTATCGGATGTCCATCCGGGGTAGCCTGCTTCGTTCGCCGTGGAGCGTGCGGAACGTAAAGATGTACTGGAACGATATCCCCATGACCACGGCAGCCGGCGGCAACCCGATTACGCTGGTGGATGCAGCCTCACTCGGCAGTGTCGAAGTGTTGAAAGGTCCCGCTGCCAGCATGTATGGCGCCGGTACGGGCGGTGTGCTGATTTTCCGGAGTAAACGGGCTGCCGTGGGGCAACGCAGTGTGGGCACGGCGTTCACCGCCGGTTCGTACGGGCTCTACCGCGCGACGGCCTCTGCAAACATCTCGACGGATAATGGCAGCCTCGTGGCCAACTACATCAACCAGCATAGCGATGGCTACCGGCCGCAACAGGCGTTCGACCAACGGGCAATCAACGTGATGGGATATTTCACGCCGAACAGCAAACAGACCCTGGCTTTCTTTATGCTCCACAATAGGACCGGAAGCCAGATCGCCGGGGGTCTGACACGCGAACAGGTAGCCGAAAATCCGCGGCAGGCGGCATCGGAGTTCAATATCCTGCACAACACCTCGATAAACAGTACAAACACGAATGTCGGCGTGTCGCACAAGTATACATGGAGCTCCAGTTTTGAAAATATAACGTCCGTGTTTACCAACTACCAGTTTGTTGACCATCCGTTCGGAAGCGGACCTTCCTACAACGGGTACCTGCGTGAAAACACGTTCGGCTACGGGGCACGTACGCAGTTCAATTACCGGGCTCAACTGGGACGGACGATCTCAGGCCGGTTTGCCTTCGGTGCCGAGGCACAGCAATCGTTCATCAGCCCGAAGTATTACGAAAACCTCGAAGGTGGGTTGCCCGGCGAGTTATACAATGACAATGAAGTCGTCGCCCTCGGGCACATGTATTTCGTACAGGCCGAACTTGACATTGCCGAGCGATTGCTGATTACGCTTGGTGCGGGCCTGAATGCCCTTTCCTATGACGTGACCGACCTGTTCAAAACAGGGGATGCCAATGCCAGCGGCAAGCGTACATTCGATCCGGTATTTTCCCCGAGATTAGCAGCGGTATACCGTATCGGGGAACACGTTGGTGCCCACGCCAGTATCAGTTATGGGTTTGCCCAGCCCGACAATTCCGAGATTTTCAATCCCGGCGGCGTCATCAACGACATCCGCCCGGAGAAAGGCATCAACTATGAGGCCGGGATCAGGGGCACCCTTGCCAGAGGCCGGTTTGGGTTCGATATCACCGCATACAGCCTGCAGCTGACCGACGAGATCGTTTCCATGCGCGACGAAAGCTGGCAGACCTTCTACAGCAATGCCGGGAAAACCTCGCACCGCGGCGTTGAGGCAGCCTTTTACTATGATTGGCTGCTCGGCCTCAATCCGGTTATTTCCCGGATCCGTCCGTGGGCAAATTTCACCTATAATGATTTCCGGTTCGTTGAATACCTGTCCAACAGCATTGATGTGGCGGGCAATGACATTCCCGGGATATCGCCCGTGGTATTTGCCGGGGGCGTGGACGTGCGTGGCACGGCCGGTCTGTATGTCAATCTGGTTGCCTACCGCTATGGACGAATTTTCCTGAATGATACAAACGAGGACACCATGGCCGCGTATTGGCTTTTGAACGGCAAAGTAGGCTATGCGTTCCGGATATCCCGCCGGTGGCTGTTGGACGCGCATGCCGGGATCGAGAATGCAGGAAATGCCGTGTACACTTCGCTTCCCAACCTGAATGCCACGGGACCGCATCCGGCTTATTTCAATGTTTCGCCGGGAAGGACGTTCCACGGAGGTTTATCCATCAACTACAGTTTTTAATCGCATATTATGAAAACACGTGCCATATATCTCATCCCTGCTGCCCTTATCCTGTTCCACACATGCACGAGCCAACAGAAGAAAGAATCGCTGGCCACGGTGCTATCCCAACAGGAAGGGTGGGCCAAGACCGTATACCTTACCCAGGATTTTTCCGGGCTGCCTGTATTGGCGTGGACGGAGGCTGATGGCGCCGGGAGTACTTCGACGCTCTATTTTTCCGGATGGGATACAGTGAACAGGAGATTCAGCGAGCGCATCCGTGTACCTGCCAATCCGGCCCTTGTAGCCCATGCCGAAGGAATGCCCAAGATCGTGTTTTCCACGGACGGCGCCATCTACGCGGTTTATGCGGTACGGATTGAAAGCCGGCACAATCCTTATGCGGCACGGATTGAATACCTTGTTTCCCGCGATGGAGGCGATAGCTGGACCGATTCCGGTACCGTTCACCGCGACAGCACACAGGAGGCCGGCCATGATTTCTTCGATGCCATTGCATTGCAGGATGGCCGCATCGGTGTAAGCTGGCTGGACAAGTCCTACGAAAAAGGCGGAAGACCTGTCCACTTTGCCGTTACGGACCGTTCAGGCCGTTTCACACACGAGACGGTGGTGGATGATTTTGCCTGCGAATGTTGCCGCACAGCGCTGTACGAGCGTGATGGGGTCATTGCGTTGTTGTACCGGGATATTAAGCAGACTGCATCCGGTACGGTCAGGGATATCCATTACAGCATCTCGGAAGACAGTGGCCGATCGTTCCGTGAAGGAAGTGTATACAGCAAGGATGAATGGCGGGTGGACGGCTGTCCGCACAACGGCCCGGATGTGGTTACCCAAAAGGACTCGTTGTTCGCCACATGGTTTACGGCTGGCCGAAACAAAGGGCTTTTTTACGGCGAGCTCGATTATGCTACCGGAATGATCAAGCGGCAACTACTGGACTCGGAAGGACAGTTCGCACAATTGGCCCTGCTGGCGGATGGTAGGCGGATCGCCGTATACAATGCCCATCGCGCTGCGGATGGGGATGCGAGGCAGCCCGTTTTTGCGCGAACGTTTCCTGACGGAGAAACCCTATCCGTCTCTGGTGCCGATGACACCACCGATTCCCCGGTTGTCATCGGATTGCCGGATGGCTCGGCAATCGCCGCGTGGATATCCCGGGACGGCGCTCCCGCCCGGGTAAAATATAAGTACATGGACTTCCCGGCAGATTGAAGGTTTATTCCGAAAGCCGGGAAGACAGCATCCAGGGATCATGCCGATGAAAATGTGCTGAACCAAGATTGTCTTCCTTTTGAACTTCGTAGTCCGATATCAACCGATCATAAAGGTCTTTCTGCATTTTCGCTTGCCGCGGTCGAAAAGCTGCATATCCAAAAAGTGCTTAATTATACACAGGGCAACAAAGCTGAGGCTGCCCGGCTGTTGGAAATCGGGATAGCGACTTTGTACAGGAAAATTGAGGAATACAAGATAAAATAAATTAATAGAAAGAACAAGTCAGGCGGCAAACCTACCGGATCAGTGATTGGTGAAATATTTCTTTATCAATTTATATACTTCAAACCACAGCACCGAGACGGAGGCAATCAGAAAGGAAACCCCCAGTTCTGTCGCGCGTAGCGGCGTGACGTCAAAGAATCGGGAAAGTGGCTTCACGTATAGGATGATGAAGAGTACGGCCAACACCAGCACCGTGATGCCGGTAAGCAGGGGATTTCGACTCCTGAACCGCTCGAAAATACTGTAGTAGGACGAGCGGTTGGCAAAACTCAGCAGGATGTTTGCAAAAATCAGCGTCGTAAACACCATGGTTCTCGTTTTTTCTTCGTTGCCGCCGGCCTGTACAGTCAGTTGGTAGGCAAACAGCACACCGGCAGTAATCACCAACCCCTGGACGATGCTGAGGATCAGTTCAGGCCCGTTCAAAAACGTGTTGGTCATCATCCGCGGCGGGCGTTGCATCGCGTTCCGTTCGAGGGGTTCATGTTCATAGACGATGGAGCAGGTAGGCCCCATCACCAGCTCCAGGAAGATGACGTGGACGGGTGTAAAGATCTGCGGGTATACCCAGCCCAAAAACAGGGGCAGGGAAACCGCCAGGATGATGGGAATATGAATGGAAATGATGTATTGAACGGCTTTTTTGATATTGGCATATATCCGTCTTCCGGCGGCGATGCCGGTGATCAGCTTGTCCAGATCATCGTTGGTAATCACGAGCGCGGCGGCCGATTTGGCTATCTCCGTCCCTTTGTTGCCCATGGCCACACCGATGTGGGCGGCTTTCAGCGCCGGGCCGTCGTTCACCCCGTCGCCCAGCATGGCCACCACCTCCCCCCGTTTTTTAAGTGCGTTCACTACGGCAAGCTTGGCCTCGGGAAACATCCGCGTAAACAGCGTGGTACGCGCCGAGAGCTCCATAAGTACTTCTTCCGAGCAGTTGATGATCTCGCTGCCGTTTACGGGCGGAGCGTCGTTGCTGATGCCTGCCTGGGCGGCAATGGCGTTCGTCGTATCGGCGTTATCACCTGTAATGACCTTGACGGCGATTCCGGCCTCGTAAATCCGTTTGAAGACCTCTTTGATACCGTTCTTCGGTGGGTCGTAGAAAACCGTCAGTCCCAGAAACTCGAAGGGGAAATCTTGCTGTTTTTCGGGAAAGTCATCTCCCTCAAACTGCGCTTTGGCCACCCCCAGTATACGATACCCCTGCTGTGCAAATGCCCTTATACGGGTCCTCACCTGCTCCTTTTCCCCGGCTGGCAGCCGGGATGCGTTGAGTATGGCTTCGGGCGCGCCTTTGGCAGCAATGATGCGGTTCCGGTGGGCGTCTTCGAAAATGTGTGTCATCATCGGGGGCTTCCCTTCCAGGGAGTATTCGCGGAACATGCGGTAGTCGTCCCGCAGGTCGTACGGCTGCGTTTGCTCATAAACGCTGTGCAGCGTTTTCTCCATGGGGTCGAAGGGGGCGGGTTCGCTGCTCCACATCGCGTAGCTGATGAGCGTCCGCAGTTCAGGGGTTTTGAATGCCTCTTCGTCATAGGTCTTACCGGTCTGGAAGTCGTGCAGGTTGATCAGTTGCATCGTGTTTTGGGTAATCGTGCCTGTTTTGTCGGTGCAGATAACGGTGGTGCTGCCCAGCGTCTCCACGACACTGCTTCGCTTGATGATGATGCCCTGCTGCATCAGTTTCCAGGCACCCAACGCCATGAAGGTAGTGAAAGCGACCGGTATTTCTTCGGGCAGCACGGACATGGCCAGCGTAAGCCCGTTGAGCAGGCTCGCAATGACGTCACCGGTCTGGTAGTACCGGAAGAGGCAGACCATCAGGAAAATGGCAACGCCGATGATGGCCATCGTTTTCACGAACCTGGTGATCTGGATCTGTAGGGGGGAAGATTCCGCTTTTATCGTCAATAGCGATTCGCCGATTTGACCCACACGGGTTTCCTTCCCGATTTTCGTTACTTCGAAAACGGCCAGTCCCGAAACGGTGAGCGTACCGCTGTATACCTGGTTGTCTTCCGACTGGCTGTCCTTGAATACGGAAAAGCTCTCCCCGGTAAGCGAAGCTTCGTTGACGGAGAAGTCGTTGCTGTGAACAATACGCCCATCGGCGTTGATGATTTTTCCTTCTTCGGTGATGCAGAGGTCGCCCACCGCAATTTCGCGGGTGGGAATGTCGACGATGATCGAATTCCGGATCACGCGGCTCAGCGGTTCATTGAGTTTTTCCAGTGCTTGCAACGCCCTCTTGCTGCGGTTATCCTGGTAAAACGATATGGCAGAGACCGCGACGATGGCTGCAAACATAAAAGCCGCCTCGCCGTAGTCGCCTACCATTACGTAGATCAGCGAGATGGCGATGAGCAGGATCAGCATCGGCTCTTTGAGGATGCCGGCCAGCAGCGACAGCCAGGAGCTATTGGCCGCAGCAGCTAACTGGTTATAGCCATATTGCTTTCTGGAAGCGGCTACCTCCGCGTCGCTGAGGCCTGTTAGATGGACGGGGACGTGATAGGGCATACACCAAACGTTCTGGCGGTTTGAGAAATGGCTTACCGGATACGAATTACTGCAATTTTGAACTTCGCTAATAGCTTTTGAAGCGTTATCTTCAGGAGATGCAAAAATTTCCACCTTTTTGGGTTTGCCTCCTTGTAGTGGAGTATGTTTCCATCATTGCCCTGCCGCCACGCCCCTGCTTCATGATGGATGCTGTAAACACACGTCATCGGATGATATTGGGGAGAATCGAAATAATAGGAAGGGTACACCCGTATCCCTTCCCTCAATAGCTGTTCCTCATCGCGGAAGCCATCATCGTCATAGCCATAATTGAGGGCAACGGTGGCCATCACTTCCGGAATGATGGTCATATCATATTGAAACTCGATAGGGAATTTCGTGCTCCTGGTACGGATAAAGTGCCGTTCGGTATAAAACTCCAAACAGTCCTTAAGGAAAGGATGGCCTTTTTCGGCGCCAAAGCAATGGGCCGTCAACCAATGGAACTTCCTTCCGTGCCCTTTGGCGCCGGCTTCATTTGCGATAAACATGCGATTGTCCAATACCGGGTCAAAAGGCTTAAACACCTCGATGTCCGTATCAAACCAAATCCCCCCATGATGATAAACCGCATAAAGGCGTAAAAAATCGGACGCAAAAGCCCATTTGCGCACACTTACCGCTTCATTCGCAAACGTGTTGTTGATTTCGGCCAGCATTTTGCCGTCCCACAGCACATATTCATATTCGGGCATGAGTTTTTTCCATGTTGCCATAATGGTTTGAATACTGGGCGGGATTGGATCGTTGCTAAACCATGAGTAGTGTATTGTTTTTGGAATCATGGTAGATTTATTTAGTATCTGGATAATGTTATTCGTAGTCTATCATCATTTTATCGTCAGTTCTTATGAATGGCCCACGGCAGAACCGCTACCTAACCCCATGCGTTAAATCCGGTATTTCCCTGCTTTAATGGACAAATGTTGCGGCAGCCCGCGCCCAGTATTTATCGTCAAGCAGTTCTGATTCATCTGGATATAAAGGAGAACCAAATTGGTTTGGGAATTGTTTTTCACGATTTAGTACCCAGTATTTGGGCGTCGTTGACCGGACGCACCTACCCGTGGGTAAGAACATATAGCTATTTTTAATTAACAAAACTTTATCCCACCTTTGTATACGTTTTTCACAATGAGATGATTCAATTCCTAAAGGACAGCACATTTGCTGTAAACGACGTTATCAACCGATCGTGGGACCTGCTTAAGCAGCATTATTTTTCGATTGCCGGCCTGTGTTTCCTGCTGTTTTTGACGTCCAACACGTCCGGTATCCTGGCGTTTTATTTTAGCGAAGTAAGCACATCCCTCAGCGTGTTTATGGCGTTCCTTTTTGTTATCCTTTATTTCGGTACGCAGCTTACGCTTTTTAAATACATTGTTACGCTGATTGATAGAAAGGAGAAAATCAATCTTGCCGATACCATACCGAGCACGAGGGAGCTGATCTATTTTTTCACCGGCATGTTTACCATCACGCTGCTCGCGTTGCTGCTGTATCTTTTGATTTCCGTGGTAGCATTTCCGCTGGTTTATGCACGCATACCGGTGTCATCGATGGTCAATACCGCCCGTGTGATTGCAGCCATTGTGATCTTTGTCTTCCTGCTGCGCGTAGCCTTTTATCCGTTTTTCATCATTGAACGGCATGCGGGACCATTCCGGTCGCTGCGCCTCAGTTTGGCACTCACCAAAGGAAATGTGACTAAACTATTGCTCATCTTAGCTTTTTTTGCCATTTTGCACCTCTTATATTTGTATTTCAATTATGCGGGGTATCCCATGGTGTCCACGGCATTGAGCTTGGTGAATTCATTTCTGGTCGGGCCGCTGTCAAGCGTAGTGATTGCGATGGCTTATCGCAATATGATGGCCGACTACCAGGGAGGGGATGACCCAAAGGTGATAAAGAATATTATTTAAGTCGGGAGCCGGGAGTCCGAAATTGTCAGTCTTAAGTTGTAAGAACATTTTGAGCAAAAAACGAATAGCGTTATTGGGTGCCACAGGGAGTATCGGAACGCAGGCGTTGGAAGTGGTACAGGCCTATCCCGAACGATTTGATATACAGGTGCTCACCGCTGCTACCAATGCCGAGTTGCTGGTTCGGCAGGCGCGGACGTTCCACCCACGGGTGGTGGTCATAGCTGATGAAAGCAAGTACCTTGGTGTGAAAAATGCCCTGCGGGATATTCCGGTTACCGTCTTGGCCGGAGAGGCAGCGTTGGAGGAAGTGGTCCGGGATGGTGCAATTGATCTGGTGATCAGTGCTTTAGTGGGTTCGGCAGGGCTGCGGCCTACCGTAGCCGCCATCAGGGCTGGCAAGGACATCGCGCTGGCCAACAAGGAAACGCTGGTGGTGGCAGGCCAGTTGGTCATGGAGCTCGTGCAAAAACATGGTGTAAACCTCTTGCCGGTAGATTCCGAGCATTCGGCTATCTTTCAGTGCATGGTGGGGGAAGCAGGCGCCACGGTCGACAAAATATACCTCACGGCATCGGGCGGGCCCTTCAGGGGCAAGAACCGCGAATACCTTACTTCGGTGAGTTGTGAGCAGGCGCTTCGCCATCCCAATTGGGTAATGGGCGCTAAAATCACCATAGACTCGGCGACATTGATGAATAAAGGGCTGGAAGTCATTGAGGCAAAATGGCTGTTTGGCTTACAGGCACGACAAATTGACGTGGTGGTGCACCCGCAGTCCATTGTCCACTCGTTGGTGCAATTTGCTGATGGGAGCATCAAAGCGCAGCTCGGTTTGCCGGATATGAAACTGCCTATCCAATATGCGCTTACGTATCCCGATAGGGTGGAAAACAACTTCAAACGCTTTAATTTTGTGGATTTCCCTGAATTGACCTTCGAGCGGCCGGATACCGTCGCTTTCCGCAATTTGGCATTGGCCTATCAGGCCATGGAAGCCGGAGGCAACATGCCCTGCATATTGAACGCTGCCAATGAAGTGGTGGTGGCAGCATTTTTGAAAGGCAATGTGGGATTTTTGCAGATGAGCGATATCATTGAAGAAACGATGCAGCGGGCCGTGCACATGGCTGCAGCTACGTTGGATGACTATATGGAGACCGACCGGAAAAGCCGGGAAATCGCCGTGGAGCTCGTAACAAAAGCTAAAAATTTATATCATATAGCAAAGTAAATTAAATGGGTGTATTGGTAATGATTGGGCAGGTATTGTTAGGCTTGTCCATATTGGTTGTGTTGCACGAATTTGGCCATTTTCTGGCCGCCCGTGCGTTTGGTATTAAGGTCGAGAAATTTTATTTGTTCTTTGATGCATGGGGCATCAAGTTATTCAAATTCACGTATAAAGATGTGGAGTACGGCATTGGTTGGCTCCCGTTGGGCGGGTACGTCAAGATTGCTGGTATGATAGACGAATCCATGGATACGGAGCAACTAAAAGCTGATCCGCAGCCTTGGGAGTTCCGTTCCAAGCCGGCTTGGCAGCGCCTTATCGTGATGTTGGGCGGTATTATCGTCAACATTATCCTTGGGATGTTTATCTTCTGGATGCTGACCTTTAAATATGGTGAAACGTATATCGACAATACGAAGTTGGCCAATGGCGTGACACCGGGTATCATAGGCAAGAAGATTGGACTGCAACCTGGCGACCGGATTACGGAGATTGACGGACAGCCCGTGCTTCGGTTTGACGAGCTGCTGGGTTCAAAGGTATTGATGGGCAACACGTCGCTGACCGTGGAGCGGGGCGATAAGACACTGACCATCGCCGTACCGGGCGATATCCTGAATGACGTGGCGGATTATGACCGCAATGAATTTGTGGGGCTTCGCTCGCGTACCATGGCCGTGGATTCGGTGATTGCAGGCAGTGCCGCAGAAAAGGCGGGTGTACGTCCTGGTGACAGTATTTTGGCCGTCAATGGCCAGCCTACGCCGTTTTGGGATCAGGTGCGCGAGGCTGTAAGCAGCCATGCCGGCGGCGCTGTATCGCTGGCGGTGCTCCGCGGCGCTGATACCGCGCTCATTGAGGCCACGGTACCCCAAGATGGTGCCTTAGGGTTTTTCATCCGTCCGGATACCGATTTCCCCTCCGTGACTACGCATTACGGGTTTTTCGAATCGTTGCCCGTGGGCGCATCGAAAGCCTGGGCGATGTTTGTCGATAATGCCAAGGGGATAGGCAAAATCGCGAAGGGGGAGCTGCGTGCTGATAAAGCCATTTCGGGCCCTGTCGCCATTGCGACGATGTTTGGCTCAGAGGTCAATTGGCTTAAGTTTTGGACGCTTGTGGGGCTGCTCTCGATGGCATTGGCGCTGATGAACTTGTTGCCTATCCCGGCGTTGGACGGCGGACATGTACTGTTCCTGCTGATCGAAATGATCCAAGGCAAACCGCTAAGTGATAAGTTTCTCGAAAAGGCTCAGATTGCCGGCTTTTTCATTCTCTTGGCATTGATGGTGTTTGTCTTCGGCAACGACATTATGAAGATTGTGAATAAATGATAAACGGCAGCAGGCAATAAGCAGTAGGCTGTATGCGTTAGGCTTATTGCCTATCGGTTAAAAGCAATAAATAATCAATAATTATGGAAAGACGTCATTTCATCAAACGAGCCGGGGCGGCGGTTGCCCTGGCCGGCGTGGGCGGCGGCGTATTGGCTGCATGCAGTCCGCCGGCTTCCAATCAGGAGAACAGTCAAACCAGTGAAACCCAAGAAACCTCACCAAGCATGCAAAACAACGAAGTAATCGCACACTATGTGCTTTTCTGGCTCAACGATGGCCTATCTGAACAGGAAGTCAATGACTTTACCGGATTCTTCGAAGAGTTGAAGACGATCCCCGGCATCAAATCCCTGCACTATGGACGTGCAGCTGCTACCCATCAACGCGACGTGGTAGACAACAGCTTCACCTATAACTTATTGGTGTATTTCGATTCAATGGATGAAATTAACGTCTATGAGACACATCCGATCCACCTGGCGGCCATCGAGAAGTACTCCAAGTTCTGGAATAAAGTGGTTGTACACGACTCCGTGCTGAAGCAAGCGGTTGTTTGAGGCATGGACGGGAAAAGCCGGAAAGATATTTACCCGGGTCTGGAGGTTGCTATCATCCTTAAGAAGGACCAACGTACGGGGAAGCTTACCGAGGGGGTGGTCAAGGACATCCTTACCTCGGCGGCTTTCCATTCCCGCGGCATCAAAGTGCGGCTTGAAGATGGGCAGGTCGGCCGCGTAGCGGAGATATTAGGGTAATGGCCTAACGCAACTGATGCGATAATCCCCGCTTTTGCATCAGTTGCGTACGTTTCTGACGAGGGTCACAAAACCTTTGAACGTCTGCCATTGGCCGGAATGAAGCCGGAGCTCCAAGACATAGTAATACGTTCCCTCATGCAGGTTGCCCCCGTCCCAGTTGTTTTGATAGCTGGTGGATTTATACACCTCATTGCCCCAGCGGTTGAAGACAACGAGACGGTGTGCGCTGAAATGCGCCAATCCCTGGATTTCAAGGTAATCGTTTAGACCGTCTCCATTCGGCGTAAAGGTGTTTGGAACCTGCAAGGGAATGATGGCCACCGAAACGGACGTTTCATTGTCAGCGGGGTTGTGTTCAATGTGGCCGTGCGAAATACCGGACCACATCGTTGCCTCGCCCTCGCTTTCTGCGCGTACCTGGATGCTTAGGCTGGCAGACCCGCCTCCCGGGATATCGCCGGGGTGCCAGCGCAGTTCCCGTGTCGCGGGATTGTGCATGGCCGGTTCGGTAGGCGTTATTTCAGTGGCGGTTATCGCCCCCGGCCGGTTGGTCGCCGGGTTGACCGGATTCGGTGTTACTTGGACAACAGATACGTTATCGGGCAAAATCGATCGAACTTCCACATTCACGGCAAGATTTTCGCTGTTGTTTACCACAAACAACTGATAGTTGAATAAGCTCCCTATAACCACGGCTTGCTGATCCGCTGTGCCTTGGATAGCCATGTCTACCGCGATTGGTGCGGTCTCAGGGTCTACAATGACCTCTACGGGAGCAGAAGGTTCCGAATGGCAGTGTATTCCCAACGCCATGACCGTATAAGTGCCTGCTTCGGTTACCGTAAGCCGTTGGTTGTGGTAGCCATCGATCGGATCACCATTTTTAAACCACAGGTACGAAAGCGCGTTGGCCGCATCTGCCCGCAGTGTGATTGCACTGCCTTGAACGATACGCACAGATTGGGCCTGTGCCCAGCCGTAAATGCTGGACGCGCAGCCGAGCAACATGAGAATCAATGCGCGCTTATTCATCTCCATGCAGGATTGACCACCATGCTAATGGACCACAACGGAAGCCTACGGGCGTATCCGCATGCGGGTTATTCATCTCCGCCTGTCGGGCCTTCCGGGGTCTGGCCCGCAGCGCCTTCGATAGTAATGGTTGGTGCGCCGGGTTGTGCAGTAACCGCCACCGTCGCGTCAAAGTCTGCCGAGCAATACCGCAGTCCGGCTACCAGGTATCCCGCCCGCAGCCGGTACGTGGTCGTCGTGCCAGGCGCGATGTCCGCACTTGGTTCATACGTCGCGTTCGTGGCACCAGGTATCGGTGTTTCAGTGCCTGTGCCACCATCGGCTACGGTATACCATTGATAGCTGAATGTATCGTATGGGTCGGCAGACGTCACTGTGCCCGTGAATGCCTGGCTGCCGACGTCTTCGATACAGTAATCGGTGGCGGTAAACGATACGCTCAGCGGAGCGAACACATAAACCGCAATTTCTTGCATTTCCGATTCGCAGACCTCAGGATTGGTGGTGTCGCCAATGGTAGATACATAGTAATAGCCGGTTTGGAGATCGGCTGCCGGGATGGTGGTACCGTCAGTCAACGCCAAGGTCGTCGTTGGTGTTTCGGTTGATGTGGCACTGTAGCGTACCATCCATTGCTGGCCGGCGCCGGGCGTAGGCAGGGTCATCGGCATGCCGCTGCAGAATAACGTCACGCCGGGCATGGTCGGCGTTACCTGTGCCACCGCGGCCCTATTGAGCAGAAACACGAGCGTTGCGGTTGCGATCACGGAGCATTTAATCATTGTTGTTTTCATCATGTATTGATTTTAGTTAGTTTTCTAATCATTTAATATTGAGCGTCCGGATTTAAACTGATGTTAGGAGCGGCCGGTCTGGGTACCACGGTCACAGCGAGCTGTACGCGAGCCGACGGATACAAGTCGCTTTCGCGGGCTTCCAGCCAATAATTGCCGGTTCCGATGTTTGACGAAAGGGTGAGGAGGTTGGTTGTTGTCGTGGCACCTGGCACTTCACCGCCGCCGGTTTGGCTTGTATAAAGCCGGTAGGTGTACCCTGGCTGGAAATTTGAAATGGCCAGCGTAGCGGAATCGCCGGTACATATCCGGAGTTCGGAAACGGAAGGCCGGGGTGGGGTGATATAAAATGCAAAATAATAGAAGGCCTGCAGCAATCCTCCCAAAGTGGTGTTTATTTCCAATCGTACTCCATCGAATGCCATATTGTTCGGCGGAATAATCGCCGTGCCAACCTGGCTGCCGCCAAAGAGATTCAGGAGGTTGAGCAGCTGGGCTCCGCTATAAGACGGCTGCACGACCGAATTCCGGCCTCCGTTCGTCCGTTGCACGGCAAAGCCGCCCAGCAGATTGAGCAACGATGCGGTGCTGCCGAATTTTATAATAATCGGCGTAGCGGGCGTGGGCTTCGGCCGCGCTACGTATTGGAGGTTCTGATTGGCGGTAATCGCTCCCAGCGCTCCCAAGGTCACCGAAAGTGTGGAGAAATTTGAGGTGTCACTATCAACCGCACGCGCAGGGTTACTGACCTGCGAAAGTGTAACAATTAGCGATTGTGTCGGGCTTGATTGCTGTGCATCAGCATATACCCGTTGCCCGTATCCCGCTTTCACTGCTACGAGCAGCAGGATGAATGCGATGCAAGATGGCAGGCGGGGAGATGTGAATGTACATGTTTTAAGGCGGAACATACGGTTATCTTGGTGAAACCCCGGCATGAAGCCTACGCGTTTTCATGAACCTTGGCTGTTATCACCGCCAAAAATACCCCTTCGTGGATATTTCGTTTTGTTCACGTCGTTCATGTTTGGCTGCGTAATGGCGAGCCCCGTTAATACGCGGATGGTAACGGGTGGGATTGCAATTAAAAAATTTTAAACTTAACGCCTAAATGCTTATCTTTGCGGCCGTGAACTTTGGCGTACAATGCTGCAGGATGGAATCCCCCAAGCCCGGAAGTTTTTCCGACATGCTTTGTTTTTTTAACTGTTTCCGGCCCGTTGAGGGCTTTTTTTATGATTGTACGTTTTCACGGATGATAGAAACAATACCAACACTTTTAATAAAAACGAATGACTAATTACAGCAAGTTGCCAGCGATATTGCTGCTTGAAGACGGAACTGTTTACCATGGCAAGGCTGCCGGAAAGATAGGCACCACCGCAGGCGAGATTTGTTTTAACACGGGTACCACGGGGTATCAGGAAATTTTTACGGATCCCTCGTATTATGGCCAGATTATGGTCACTACGAATGCGCATATCGGCAATTATGGCATTGCGAGCAATGAGTCGGAGTCTGGCAAGATTCAGATTGCTGGGCTGGTTTGCAAAAACTACAGCGTGAATTACAGCCGCAAGCTGGCTGACTCATCCATCCAGACCTACTTTGAAGACGGCAACCTGGTAGGCATTTCGGATATCGATACCCGTTCGCTGGTGCGTCATATCCGCAATAAGGGCGCAATGAATGCCATCATTTCTTCGGAAACGCTGGATGTGGAAGCACTGAAGAAGCAACTGGCCGGCGTGCCTTCGATGGCCGGCCTGGAGCTGTCATCCAAGGTGACCACCGAGACGCCTTATTATTATGGCCATGAAGATGCTCCATTGCGCGTGGCGGTGCTGGATTTGGGAATCAAGAAAAATATCCTGCGCAATTTTGATGCGCGTAAGGTATATGCTAAAGTGTTTCCGGCCAGGACATCCTTTGCCGAAATGGAGGCTTGGGGCGCCGACGGCTACTTTATCTCCAACGGACCGGGAGATCCTGCGGCCATGGATTATGCCATACAGACGGTCAGAGACATCCTGGAGGCCGATAAACCGCTTTTCGGGATATGCCTCGGCCATCAGCTATTGGCGCTGGCTAATGGCATCCGTACACGGAAAATGTTCAACGGACACCGGGGAATTAACCATCCCGTGAAAAACATTATTGCCGATAGGTGCGAGATTACCAGCCAGAATCACGGATTCGGCGTGGTAGCCGAAGATATTAAGCAATCGGATGACGTTGAAATCACCCATGTAAACCTCAATGATAAATCCATTGAAGGGATACGGGTGAAAGGCAAGAAGGCATTTTCGGTGCAGTACCACCCCGAGTCGTCGCCCGGTCCGCATGACTCGCGTTACCTGTTTGATGAGTTTGTCCAGCTGATGGAAAGTGGCAAACTTGTATTGGCGCAAGAATAATTGGCCGGAGCAACGATATTGAAAATGGGACATGGATTTTCAATTAAAATCAATAAATTTGGCCGATACTATCGAGTAGTGTAAACGTTACACTAACTATGGGGACTATATTAAGCAAACGTTAACCTTAAATAGAAAAAATACATGAGTTTGATCATCGATGTACATGCGCGGCAGATACTGGATTCGCGCGGCAATCCGACCATAGAGGTCGACGTGACTACTGAAAACGGTTTTGTAGGCCGTGCGGCCGTTCCTTCGGGCGCTTCCACGGGCGTGCACGAGGCAGTGGAACTGCGGGATGGCGATAAATCCAAGTACCTGGGCAAAGGGGTGCTGAAGGCCGTTGAAAATGTGAACACCAAAATTGCCAAGGCATTGCAAGGTATCGATGTATTCGAGCAGAATGCGATAGATAAGGTGATGATTGAACTGGACGGTACCGAAAACAAGGGCAACCTGGGAGCCAACGCTATCTTGGGCGTGTCGCTTGCCGTTGCCAAGGCCGCTGCGCAGGAAAGCCGCCAGCCGGTGTACCGGTATATCGGTGGTGTCAATGCCAATACGCTGCCCATCCCGATGATGAACATCATCAACGGCGGCTCGCATTCGGATGCGCCCATCGCCTTCCAGGAATTCATGATCATGCCCGTAGGCGCGCCTTCGTTTTCAGAAGCGTTGCGTTGGGGTGCCGAGGTGTTCCACAACCTCAAGAAAATCCTGCACGACCGCGGGCTGTCTACAGCCGTAGGTGATGAGGGTGGCTTTGCTCCCGCATTCGACGGCACGGAAGATGCTGTTGAAACCATCTTGAAAGCGATCGAAAAGGCGGGATACAAACCGGGCGACGATATTTACCTGGCATTGGATTGTGCTGCTTCCGAGTTTTACAAAGACGGTAAATACGACTATACGAAATTTGAAGGCGACAAGGGCGCTGTGCGCAGCAGCGAAGAGCAGGCAGCTTACCTTGCTGAGCTTACCGCCAAATATCCGATTATATCCATTGAGGACGGCATGGCCGAAGACGATTGGGCCGGTTGGAAGGCGCTGACCGACAAGATCGGCGCAACGGTGCAGCTGGTGGGCGACGACCTGTTCGTGACCAATACCAAGCGCTTGCAGCAAGGCATCGACACCGATACGGCAAACTCCATCCTGGTAAAGGTAAACCAGATCGGCTCCCTTACCGAGACCATCAACGCCGTGTCGCTGGCACAGACCAACGGCTACACCTCGGTGATGAGCCACCGGAGCGGCGAAACGGAGGATTACACCATTGCGGATCTGGCTGTGGCGTTGAACTGCGGGCAGATTAAAACCGGCTCGGCTTCCCGTTCCGACCGGATCGCCAAATACAACCAGTTGCTCCGCATTGAAGAGGAACTGGGCGGCAATGCGCGGTTCCTGGGCAAAAGCTTCAAGTTTGCAAAGTAGCATAGACAGTTAACTCGATAAAGGGAGCAAAGTAGCTCCCTTTTTTTTGCATTTTTAGTTTTTTTTACGTTACTTTTGTGCATATGGAACGACTATTGTCCATTATCCGTAATAAATATCTCCTTGCAGCCGCGGCATTCATGGTATGGATGCTCTTCTTTGACCGGCATGATGTGACCACCCAATACGATTATTACAGCCAATTGAAAGGATTGAAGGCCGAGAAAGCGTTTTACACCGCTGAAATCGAGCGGGTGGCCAAAACGATTCACGACCTGAATACCGACCCTCAGGCGCTTCAACGTATCGCTCGCGAGAAATACAAGATGAAAAAAGAAAACGAGGATGTTTTCGTTATCGTCGAAGAGGAAGAATAATTGATATTGGAGCCGGAACTTAAGCATAGCTATAGGCAATAAACTTCAAGCCTATTGCCTACAGCCTGATGCCATTAGAATTTATAGGTGATCCCGGCCCCCAATACTTGGCGCACTTGCAGGGTAGGGCGTTCGGAGCCCGGTACAATCACACCGTCTACTTGGCGCGGAATGAGTGTGTTGTCGTCGTAAATCAATTGCACACCGCCGTTGACCGTTATGTAATCGTTTACTTTCATGAACAAGTTGAACGTATAATCGACGTCGACGTTTTGCGGATCCTCGAGGTAGTTCGAATACAGTTTGAGGATGTTTTCCACACTGATGTTTTCCATGATTTGGGCTTTGTAGTACGCGTCAAATGAAGCACCGAACTCAAAGCGCGATGTAGCGCCGGGGTCAACTCCGAATGCGCCCCTGTTGGACAGCTCATCGTTGGTGACAAAGATGAAACGGGCCGCAGCAGGAGACAGGTTGAAACGGAAGTTATCCGATTCCTTATAGGCGAAACCAGGCCCGAAGCTCAGGTAAGCCGGAGCAAAGGCCGTCGAAATCAATGAGCTGTTATTGTCGCCGTCGTATTGGAAGCCATCGGTAAACTGCGTGTTGAAATTCATGTAGAACGTATACAACCAGCGCTCCGCTGCTTGGTATCCCAATAAGCTGTTCAATACAATGCGGTCATCGTTTTTGCGCCAACCGATGGACTTTTGTTTGGTAAGGCCATATGCCGCAATCACTTTGTTATCCCAGCTCCAGCGGTCTTTCTTGTAGTTGAAATCGTAGTTGAAAATCAAATTTGCGGCAAATGAATTAATGCCGCCGGCAGCCCAATTGGAAAATGAACTCTGGTTGATTAGCAGCGTGTTTTCTCCGTTAATCCGCCAAGTCGTGTCTGACGAGGTATCTTGTGCCCGGGCACTCAGGAGTGCCAATAAACCAACACAAACGATAGATAGCGGTTTCTTCATAATAATTAATTTTGTGATACAATCGATTAAAATGCGTTTTTTAAAACAAATTGGATGCCAAATCTGTTTAATATCTTCTTATTGCTTAGATAGGCCAATAACGGTGCTGTTGGCCCCAAGTGCTGCAATTGCGCCCTACTACTTGTATGTAACGTGAATTTAACTAAGTTTGCACGATGCGGATAACCTTACTGTGTATTGGCAAGACGGACGACGCGCATTTTGCCGCCGCCATTGAAAAGTTCAGGCTCCGGTTGAAGCATTACATCACGTTCAACATGGTGGTTATCCCCGATGTCAAACATACCAAACACCTGAGCGTGGATGAGCAAAAGGCCAGGGAAGCTGCTTTGTTGTTGAAACAGTTTGCTCCCGGCGATCAGGTGGTCTTGCTGGACGAGCGGGGTAAGGAATACCGTTCCGTGGAGTTCGCGGATTACCTCAACAAATTGTTGATAACGAGTGTGCAGCACGTCGTATTTGTCGTCGGTGGGCCTTACGGTTTTGATGACGCGGTATACCGGCGGGCCAACGGGAGGATTTCCTTATCCAGGATGACGTTTTCGCACCAGATGGTGCGCCTTTTTTTTGTGGAGCAACTTTACCGGGCATTCAGCATACTAAGGGGGGAACCGTATCACCATGAATAACCGGAAAGCGAAACGAATTGTGGAATAGCGCTGCTTTTTGCATCCAAACAATAAAAAGGAGTAATTGTTAGTTTCAATTATGATGAATCAGTATAAACGGAAATACCAGTACAAGGGGGCGGACACGTCGAAAGAAAGCCGGATGTTTTGGATTATGGTAGTTATTGGCATCGTGCTCATGGCTGCGATTATCTTTTTATTCTAAGCCGTATCTTCAAAACGGGTCCCAACCGATGTTTGAAATTGCGGCTGTTTTGCGGCTTCTGATAGTCGCTGCGGTGATACCGTGTATGGCAACCGCCCTGTAGTGCGGCTTCCGGCCGCTCCTCTGCCGGCATGATACAAACGGTATGCAATTTGTTCAATGGTTATTCACTATTGCATGGCAATACTATTTGCATTATCTTTACCTCCCAGAACTTAACGTATTATTCGTCTACCGAAGTTCAATTATTTTATGGGTTTATTTCTGTTTCCGCGGCGATTGATTATTCGTCAAGGTTGTGGTGCCGTATTATGTTTTTTATACCTGCCGTTTCGGCGGCGGGGTAAGCAATGGGGTTGGGTGATATCACGTGGTTTGCAGGCGATTTATGCGCTATTAAAAACTAGCTAATGAATGTACTAATTATCGAGGATGAACAATTAGCGGTGTATATGCTATCGCAACAATTGCAGAGGTTGAGGCCTGATGTGCGGATAATCGGTGTCAAAGACAGCGTGAAATCCTCTGTAAAGTGGCTTGCTGAACATGCAACTGAGCCGGATCTGATTATTATGGATATCGGATTGACCGATGGCGATAGTTTCGAAATCTTTGACCGGATAGCTGTAGAATGTCCGGTGTTTTTTTTAACGTCCCACGAAGAATATGCCCTTAAGGCGTTTGCACTGAAGAATAGCTTGGGTTACCTGCTTAAGCCTGTCAAAAAGGAAGATTTGGCATCAGCGCTGGAGAAATTTGATCACATGAAAACCTTTTTTAACTATCGGCAGCGGATAACGGTTTAGCCACGTTCATTATCCCCCTTATGCCCGGTTAGCTGACTGCCGGGCATAAGGGGGATGCGGCAAAGCGCGTCAAATGCCGTCAGCGGCGGCATCATCGTCTACTGGCTGAGCTTCCTCATTAAATAAAGGGAGTTCCTTGATAATATGGTACCAGTTGATGATTTTCTTGATGTCCGAAGCATATACGCGTTCTTCATCATGGGCAGGAGCCACTTCCCTGAAGAATTGGCGCAAAGTCTTTCCATCCGATTTTGCATGGGGCACTTCACCGTGTGTTTTCATTCTTTCGAGAATGTCTGTCAGCTTCAATTCGTCTTCGCTGCCAAACACGGTGATATCTTCAAGCGTGGCCAATTTGGTCGTCGCCGGGTTGACCACCGATTTTATCTTTTGGTCGTCAAGGCTTTCCAACACAAAGCCACCTTTATTTTGGCCAATCAATTTAAACAATCCGGGTTTACCCGTGACGGCAACAAGTGCTTTTAGATTCATCCTGTAAGTTATTTTTCGATAATATCGATTCCCAAAATTTTGTCGCCTTGCCGGATGTCATCTATTACATCCACATTTTCAACCACTTTGCCGAAGCATGTATGATGCCCGTCGAGGTGAGCTGTGTTGGTGCGGCTGTGGCAAATAAAAAATTGGGAACCACCCGTATCGCGGCCCCGGTGGGCCATGGATAACACCCCTCTGTCGTGATATTGGTTGCCGCCGTTGAGTTCGCATTTGATCGAATATCCCGGCCCGCCTGCGCCGGTACCGGTCGGATCGCCCCCTTGGATGACAAAGTCGGGTATAACACGGTGGAAGGTCACCCCGTCATAATAGCCGGACTCCGCCAATTTTAAAAAGTTGGCTACCGTGCCTGGCGCATCGGCATCGTAAAACTGCACCGTGAGATCGCCTTTTTCTGTCTTAATAATAGCTTTGCTCATTTCTGTCGTTAAAAATTGGACGACAAAGATAGCGCTTTCAGTCGGGAGTCGGAAGGCTGAAAATATTTAGCTAAAAAAAATAGTAAATTTGTTGGTGTTCAAAACGGGTTTTTATATCTTTGATCGCTGTTAAATCACCTTAACGTTTCACAACTATGGACAAGTTATCAAGGGTTACAATTAAAAGGTGGGCCGAAGCGGACAGGCCGCGTGAAAAGCTGTTGGAACAGGGGCGCCGAGCGCTTACGGATGCGGAGCTGTTGGCCATCCTTATCGGTAGTGGTTCGCGGACAGAATCAGCCGTGGATCTGTGCAGGCGTATCCTGCATGAGCGGGGCAATGATCTGAATAACCTCTCCAGGCTTTCGGTATCCGAATTATGCCGTTACAAAGGAATAGGCGAGGCCAAAGCCATCAGCATTGTCGCTGCCCTTGAACTGGGCAGAAGGCGCAAGGGGCGTAAGGAAGAAGAACGTCCGATGCTTAATAACAGTAGACGGGTGTACGAATACCTGGAGCATGTGTATAAAGACCTTCCCTACGAAGAGTTCTGGGTGTTGTTTTTAGGGGGCGGTTGCAAACTGATCGCCAAACAGCTTATCGGCAAGGGAGGTAATGATTTTACCCCGGTAGACATCAAGCAGGTGTTGCGCCTGGCGTTGGAATATCGGGCCACCAGCCTTGTCCTTACGCATAATCACCCCTCAGGTTCCTTGAAACCCAGTACGATGGATACGCAATTGACCAACAAACTAACAGAAGCAGCCAAATACTTTGATTATTCCATAAACGATCATGTGATTTTCACCAATTCGGGGTACTACAGTTTCCGGGATAATGGGCTGCTTTAGGCCACAGCTGGTGATGGCCGGCCGTTAGCCGGGACTGTGGGCGGCGACGGCCGTGTTCGGTAACCGTGTTTGAGAAACAAGAAAAAAAATCTAAGTTTGCACAAATTCCAAACTTAGGATGAAAATATCATACAACTGGCTCAAAGATTTCATACAGACAGATAAAACGCCGGCCGAACTTTCCGCCATCCTTACCGATATTGGCCTTGAGGTGGAAGCATTGGAAGTGGTACAGCCCATACCGGGCGGACTTGAAGGGCTTGTCATCGGGGAAGTCAAAACCTGCGAACAGCACCCGAATGCTGATCGGTTGAGGGTGACGACCGTAGATATTAAAGGGGAGGTGCCCCTGCACATCGTATGCGGTGCGCCAAACGTGGCGGTGAGTCAGCGGGTTGTCGTGGCCACGGTCGGTACAACCGTTTATCCCACGGCTGGCGAACCGTTTAAAATCAATAAATCCAAAATCCGGGGTGAAATTTCCGAAGGGATGATCTGCGCGGAAGACGAAATCGGCCTGGGATCGTCTCATGAAGGCATCATGGTGCTTCCAAACGATGCCCCGATAGGGGTGCCCGCCAGCGTATATTTTGCGGTGCAGGACGACTACGTCTTTGAAATCGGCCTCACCCCAAACCGGGCTGACGCTGCATCGCACCTGGGGGTTGCCCGCGATATCGCTGCCTTTTTGCGCGAAGGATATCACCTTCCGGATGTGTCGGCATTTGCCGAAGACCACAGTGCCGAGGCGCTGCCGGTCGTCGTGGAAGATAGCGGTGTTTGCCCGCGCTACAGCACTGTCAGCATCAGCGGGGTACAAGTAGGCGAATCGCCGCAATGGCTCAAGGATCGTCTGCAAGCCATCGGCGTGCGCCCGATTAATAACGTCGTCGATGCAACCAATTATGTGTTGCATGAGCTGGGGCAGCCGCTGCATGCGTTCGATGCCGGTAAGCTGTCGGGAAACAAAGTGATTGTACGCCGTGCGAAAGCCGGCGAATCGTTCGTCACCCTCGATGGGATAACGCGTACGTTGCATGCCGAAGACCTGATGATATGTGATGCCGATAAGCCGTTGTGTATTGCAGGCGTGTTCGGCGGTATCCACTCAGGCGTGACTGAAAGCACGACGCAGGTTTTTTTGGAAAGCGCCTATTTCGATGCAGTGTCTGTACGGAAGACATCCAAAAGGCATGGGCTCAAAACCGATGCTTCCTTCCGGTTTGAACGCGGAACGGATCCCGATATTACCGTTTTTGCGCTAAAAAGGGCGGCGCTACTTATTACGGAAATAGCGGGAGGGCGGATTTCCACGCCGATATCGGATATATACCCAACGCCCATACCGCCGTTTGCCGTTGACGTGAGGTACGCCCAAGTACAGCGACTTATTGGAAAAGCCATTCCTGAAACAACGATTAAGGCCATTATTGAGGCCTTGGGGATAACCGTGCGGAATGAGGCCGCCGGGGTGCTGACGGTAGAGGTACCGCCTTACAAAGTGGATGTGACCCGCGAGGTCGATATCATTGAAGAGGTGCTCCGTATCTACGGATACAACAATATCGAGATTAAGCGGCAAATCAAGGCTTCGCTCAATACCTCACTTAAACCGGATAAAGAGGTCGTGCAGAACCAGATCGCTGATTTGCTTATTGGCAATGGGTACCGTGAGATACTGGCCAACTCGTTGACAAAGATGGATTACATGGATGATCCGGCTACGGCCGTCCGCCTGTTGAACCCGTTGAGTACCGACTTGGATTGCATGAGACAGAACCTGCTATTTTCGGCATTGGAAGCCATCGCTTATAATGAAAAACGCAAACTCAGCGATTTAAAGCTTTTTGAGTTTGGTCATTCGTATCATACCGCCGGCGATGGTTACGCGGAGACACCGCGCTTGGCATTGGCCATCACCGGTAAACTGTTGCCCGAACAATGGAACCAGGTGGCCAAACCGGTGTCCTTTTATCACATAAAAGCAAGCGTCGACGGTATTTTAAAACGGCTAAATATCAGTGGCCTGCAAGTCGTTGATGCGCCCGGTGCCCATTACCAGTATGGACTGGCCTACGAAAGGGGGGGCAAGGTTATTGTTTCATTCGGCGCCGTAAGCCAAACTGATTTGCGAAAAGCCGACGTTGGGGGCGAAGTGTTTTATGCCGAGTTTGATTGGGGACAGGTACTTAAAGCCATCCGGAAAAACAAAATTACCTACCGGGAGGTGTCCAAATTCCCTGCAGTGCGGCGGGATCTTTCGCTATTGGTAGATGAAGATGTCACCTTTGGCGCCCTGAAGAATATTGCCGAGAAAACCGAGCGCAAATTGCTGAAGAGCATGAACGTGTTTGACGTATACAAAGGCGATAAATTGCCGGCAGGGAAAAAATCGTATGCGCTTCATTTTATCTTGCAGGATGAAGAAAAAACGCTTAATGACAAACAAATTGATGCAATAGTTAAAAAATTAATTTATAACTTTGAGAAAGAAACTGGAGCAGAAGTCAGAAAGTAACAGACCGTAATTCGTAAGTCCGTAATTCGTAAGTTGTAGTTTTTAAACATCCGTAGTAAGAGTTAACTATATGTCATCAGTAGCGGCACAGCTGGAGAATGTCGTCGAGAAGACGCGTAAATTATTGGATTTATGCGTATCTTTGCAAGCAGAGAATGACATGCTGAAGCTGGAGTTGCAGGCATTGAAGGTTGCGTTGGATACCAGCGGTAATAAAAACAAACAACTGGAAGAGCAGCTAAAGGCACTGGCAGTGGCCCGATCGTTGGAAGAAGTGGAGGTGGATAAAGCGGGAATAAATGAAAAAATACTTGACACAAAACAAAAAATTAACGATTTTGTGCGGGAAATAGATAAGTGTATCGAATTACTCAGGTGATTGGTTGGTAAGTGGCGTATAGTGAATTAGCTCAAGCATGGGAGAAATTTCCATAAAAATAAACATTGCGGATCGGATTTACCCCTTGCGGGTGGATATGGAAGAAGAAGAGGTTATCCGGCGGGCAGCAAAACTGATTAACGACAGGATTAAAGAATTTCAGGAGAATTATGCTGTAAGAGACAAACAGGACCTATTATCGATGTGCGTGCTTCATTATGCGACAGGTATGCTTAAAGCCGAAGGGAAATCAAACGCAAGTGAAGTAGGGATCGTAAGGGCTGTTGATGAGCTGGATAGCATGCTGACGACGTTCTTTAACCGATAACGTTCTTATACTGATTCAGAGCTTAAAAAAACAACGAATTTACCGCAGTTAAATTCGGGTTTCACTATTTTAAACTTAACGCTTCAATATCACAAAGCGTAAACAAGATGTAGACCATTTTGCAGATGCCATCTGGTCATGATCAATACGCTAAAACCTGTGTAAAGAAGTTTATAATACATGAGACCTGATTAATTTAATTGCGGTTTTTTTTATGCATATCCGCTCAGGCGCGATGGATGGTCAGCGGTGCGATCGATGACCGGAAGGGGTGGCCAACAGGATAAATTAGGATAATGAGTACTTAAAAATGAAGCCGATATATAACGAATACTGACACGTAGGACCATCATGATTTACATGGAGCGCCCATCGGCCAATAAAAGAATAATAATTAGATGAAATCAATAAAAACGAATAGCTAATGGATAGTATATACATCATTGTAGGTTTTGTTGCGGGAGTAGTGGTAGGGCGGTTTGCCCTGCGTTTCTTGTTTAAAAAGCAGGAGGTAGCGGCACAGAGCAAAGCAAAGAAAATCTTAAAGGAAGCTGAGCAGGCAGGTGAGCACCTCAAAAAACAACGGCTACTGGAAGCCAAAGAGAAGTTTCTGCAACTTAAAGCAGAACATGAGAAAGAAACCAACCAGCGGAACAACACACTTAACCAACGTGAAAACAACATCAGACAAAAAGAACAGTCGCTGAACCAAAAGCTGGAAAACCTGAACCGGGAAAAACAGGAGCTGGAAAATACACGTAAAAACCTGGAACGGCTTACCGAACTCAACGAGAAAAAGCAGGAAGAGGTAGAGCAGCTGAAAGCGCAACATATCAAGCATCTGGAGACCATTGCCGGGCTTTCCGCTGAGGAGGCGAAAAACCAATTGGTTGAAAACCTGAAAGAAGAGGCCCGTTCGAAAGCGATCATCCAGATCAAAGATATCGTGGATGAAGCTAAGTTGACGGCCACCAAAGAAGCGAAAAAGGTGGTCATCCAAACGATACAGCGTACAGCCACGGAGAGTGCCATTGAAAATACGGTATCCATCTTCAACATCGAAAACGACGAAATCAAGGGACGCATCATCGGCCGTGAAGGCCGGAATATTCGCGCGTTGGAAGCGGCTACGGGCGTGGAAATCATCGTGGATGATACGCCCGAGGCTATTATCCTGTCGGGCTTCGACCCGGTGCGCAGGGAAATCGCCCGCTTGGCGCTCCACCGGCTTGTGACGGATGGTCGCATACACCCCGCACGCATCGAGGAGGTTGTTGCGAAAACCAAGAACCAGATTGAAGACGAGATTGTCGAAATCGGCGAGCGCACGGTGATTGACCTGGGTATACATGGGCTCCATCCGGAGTTGATTCGTATGGTGGGGCGTATGCGTTACCGCTCTTCGTACGGGCAAAACCTTTTACAGCACTCACGTGAGGTCGCTAATTTCAGCGCGACCATGGCTGCTGAATTGGGGCTCAACGTCAAACACGCCAAACGTGCCGGGTTGTTGCACGACATAGGTAAAGTGCCGGATGACAATCCCGAATTGCCTCACGCTATATTGGGGATGCAGCTGGCCGAGAAATACAAAGAGCACCCCGACGTATGCAATGCCATCGGTGCTCACCACGACGAGATAGAAATGACATCGCTGATCTCGCCAATTGTGCAAGCCTGCGACGCCATCTCCGGCGCACGGCCGGGCGCACGCCGGGAAGTGGTGGAAAACTACATCAAAAGGCTTAAAGAGCTGGAAGAACTGGCGCTTTCTTACCCGGGTGTGGAAAAGACCTTTGCGATCCAGGCAGGGCGTGAGTTGCGTGTAGTGGTGCAAAGCGAGCGCGTATCGGATGCGCAGGCTGAGCTGCTGGCGGCCGATATTTCTACCCGTATTCAGACGGAGATGACCTATCCGGGGCAAATTAAGGTAACCGTAATCCGCGAAACACGGTCGGTGTCGTATGCGAAATAGTTCGAAGTCGCGCGTCAAAAGCCACGGGTCAGCAGCTGGAACCCCGAGACGTGGGGGCAAGGGTTCGAAACCGGAGCACCCCAGGCGGCAGGTGGATACATATTTCGAGGTGTTGGACAAAGCCTACCAACACCCTACCAACCGGATCATCCAATGGGTGGCTATTCCCCTGTTTTCGTTCGCCGTACTGGGCATGGTGTGGATGGTGCCTTTTCCCGAAATCGCATTTTTGAAGAAGCATGGCTACGACATGTTCCTCAATTGGGGATCCTTCTTCATTGCAGCGATGATTTACTACTACCTGCGCTTAGCCCCGACGCTGTCTTATGCAGCGTTGCTTACCGTCGGTGTATTCAGCTTTTTTATTGTGCAGCTTGAATACGTTGAGCAGGCTGGAGGTCCCGCCGTTTGGTTGGTCTGTGCCGTTTTACTGCTGATTGCATTAGCCGCTTTATCCGTTGGCAAAAGTATGGAACGGACGCAGGCGCCGTTCCATACGTTCTGGCGGTTACTCGTACTTGGCCCCATATGGCTCTGGCATTTTGTATTCAGGAAGTTAAACATTCCCTATTAGCGGCAGGCGGATTTACCCCATTCTCCGCTGTTGGCAGCGGCTTAAACGGGCCGTGTAGTCAAAGATTGGCGATTGAAGCCCCAGGTTAGGATCTAGATGCGGCGGCTCATCTTTGGGGTTTTCGTCCAAAATGAGCATCCAGCAATAAGACTCCAGCAACCTAAAGCCACGGACCTCGCAAATGGAAGCGGTTTGCCGTCCTAACTTGTGATAATCCTCTTCACGCCTAAGCTTTTTCCATTGGATGAGAAAGATGTTGTAAATGACAAGGTATGCAAAGTTATTCGGGTAGTTGGTCGACAATCGGGAAGCATAAGCGCTGGCGGTCTCTACCTCGCCGCATTCCGTCAGAAACAACGCGTAGATCAGCTTCGTGAAGTTCAATTCGGCCGCGTTGCGGGGCGCTTCCTCGTTAAGGCGCCTGCTAAGCACGTCAATATAGCCATGGGCAAATTTGATCTTGCGCGATACCTTGGCCAACGTATAGACCAAAAGGTCAAACAGCTGGTTTGCAATCAATCCGTCGCTCTTCGACAGGCGGCGGTAAAGCATTTCCAATTCATGGATGGTTTCTTTGTCGACATGCTCTCCCTTGAAATATTGATATAAGTAGGAGAGGACCACAAACGGATTGATGACAAAGCTGGCGAAGGCCTCCGGCGGTTTCACCGCGAGTTGCTCGAACTGCATCATGAACGCGTCTTCCTCCCATTTAAGTATCGCAATGAAGGCAAGCTTGCTACGAAGGATGATTTCGTGGGTTTCAGATAACTTGAAATCCAGGAGCTTGGAAACATTGGGTTCGTATTCGGGCTGGAAACAGGTGAAGCTCAGTGCATACTCGACAAACGCACTGTTGCAAAGCTCCAGGTTTATCTGATCCCGGATGAGCTGGTTAGGAGCGAACGACAGCTTATGTATGCCATCGCAGATAAACGCTATGATTTCAAAACGGTCATCATTGAGAAACTGAATGTTTTCAATCTGGTTAACCAGGTCAAGGTCTCCGGATTCGATATAAAACAGCAATAGCCATTTCAGCTGCTCCACCTTCACTTTATTGGAGGAAGCGGACCGATCCAACGCATCAAGCAGTTGCCCGGTGTCATTGTAGCTATGGAACCATTGGAGTGCCATGAAATACGTGGCGATACGTTCTGATTGGAACCGGATAGCCACCTGCTGCCTGACTTCGTGCTTGCTGTTAATCTCCTGCAATACCCCAATCGAAAGCAGGTCCTGGTAAGCGGCCTGATGTTGTTTGATGACGGCATAGGCTTGCCGTTTATTGACGTGAAGTGTGCTGTCGTGCGCGTCGACTAAGGCGGCCAGCTCGTCCAGCAGGCTTTGCTTTCCGAGGGAATTGACACCATTGAACACCTTCTTTTTTAGATATCGCGCAACAACAAGGTATTCGTCGAAAACTGTCGCTTCGCGCGGGTCTGCGTTTTCCCCGTTTAGTTCATAGTAATATTGAAAAAATAGCGGCACATGAAAGAGGTTCTTATGTCGTAAATTCAGTGGGCGCAGCGGCTTGTCCCGCCCGTTGATGTTGCGGATAAGCTGATGCAATTCCGCATTGGAAAAGGCCCCCATATCAGCCGATTCGCCGGCCGGCGTGCCGCTCAATATGGAAAACCACTGCAGATTGGCAATGGTATCCTGAAAGAGGTTTCTGTACTTAAAAAGCGTAGACGTACGCATGACCAAAATAACACGGAACCAAGTGAATCGCGCAAAATGCTGAGCCATGTCGGAGAGTTGGTCGATGGTGTTCGAAAACTGTTTGTCTGTTACCAGGTCAGAATGTAATTCGTCGATAATAAGATAGAAATTGCCGGGAGCGCCGTCTTGGTAGTTTTCCATAAAACGCTCAAGCAGATCGGTGGTGTCGAAGCCGAGGAGATTAGCCAGCCATTTGTTGCTATGAAATCCAAAGATGGTGCTATGCAGCAGGGACAGGCTGCTGACAAACAGGTAGCTATCGTGTTCTTGGGAGTCCGGCTTTTGGGTGATTTTTCTTTCCAGCCAGCGGGATATGGATACGGTTTTCCCGTATCCGGCGGGCCCGCTGAAAATGCCCGCAGTCGCTTCACTTTGCTGAAAGCGCTGCATGAACATGTCCACGTGTTCCCGATCAATGGTTTGGCGGTAGGGGATTCCGCATTTGTGTTTATTGCTTTCAATGTTAAATAAACTGATTTTGGTCGCGTTGCGGGAAACTTCATCCCACGTCTTGCACGGCGAAAGCCGCAATTGACATTGCTCCATATTGGTGTAAAAGTCGTCCCAACCGCTGAAGCCGCAATATTCGGCCAATGCGTTAAGGGTATAGGCCGAGGGCCGGTGTATGGACGAAGCGAAACCAAATATACGCTTTATGGTGGTTTCGCTGACGCTCTTGTTCGTTACTGCCTTGATATCCAATGCCAGTCGGTAACAATCGGCGGGGAGTAGCTGGGTAATCTGGGACTTGTTCAATACAAGCGTTTTCAGTTGATCAAAATAAGCCCGTAAATATGCTTTCATGTAAAGGTAGATGGTAGATGGTTAAAAATAATAGCCTGATCAGTCACTGACGGTCAATCCTTTTGTTGGTGTATAGGTTTCTTTAAAGTTAAGTGGCTAGTTGCAGCGATTTGGTGTATAAAAATCTATTTACATAGTAACTTGATTAATTAGTTAATGGTGAAAAGCTGTAGTATGCTTAGCATTCGGCAAACATAAAGTTTCTTAGTTGTTATAATCTGCCAAAATGTAGTAAATTTTGCTCTTTAACGTATTTAAACAAACTGACCATTGCCCAATCCGAGCCATTAACAATACATCACTATTTCAGGTATCACGTAGACGATTCTGGAAAACGACGCCCTGTAATCTTGCAGATCGAGGCCTTAGTTTCCTGTTAAGCAAACTTAACCATAAGGATGTGGTCTGCCTAGCGCCTATCATAATATGAATGAAATGAACAGGGGCGTATAATATGAATGCAGTGAACAGGGGTTTGGCGAGTTGGCCAAATTATCTTTGAGCGTGTTGAACGACAGTCGTGGACGGATGGGAATATTTCCTGCGCGTGGCCTGTTGGAAACACCTATGAAAAAACATCTACCAACTATGCAATGCAAGAACCATACCATATTAAGGTATTTCGAATACCGTAACCGGCAGTAAGCCAAGTGTGTTCGAATACAGCATGCCGGCGAAAATAGATTATTGCCTCGCCAGCGGTGTGATGTCCGAATAAAGCTGCGTGGCAGCAGTGCTTAATTATCAAAATTTGAAAAACATTATATGATTATAAACCCATAGCCAATGGAAGCATCATCTACTTATCTGAAACTTTCTTTTACACGTTTTTTATTCAGTTGCATCGCGTTCGCTGCCATACTGTGTTCCGCTCTTGGGGAGGCCAAGGGGCAGACGAAAAAATTGGCTGATGATGTGACGTACACCAGCCCGGATAGAGTCGTCTCGGCAATCGGGTGCGGTGCGCTAGGTCTAACGCCGTGTTATGCGCCTACTGTCGAAAATCAGGGCCATGCGCTGGTTGATGACGACAACTATGCCAGGCTGCTGGCCAGCCCCGGGCTGGCCGCAGGCTTAGGTGCATATACGGGGGTAATCGAGCTGAAGTTTGAAAACACCCTGCCGGCTGATTCATGGTCTTATGTGCGAATAGCAGGTGATAACAGTCTTTTTAATGCGTTATTGGGGGGAAGTTTAGGTGAATTATTGGGGCAGGTGCTGGGCGCGGTATTATTGGGCAATCAGGAGATTGTCATCGATGCCAGAAACGGCAGTACATCGGTTTTGTCGCGAAGCAGCGCGTCGGGCTTCAGTACCGATAGGGTCAAACTGGTGGTCGACAAGGTGGGCAATTATTATATCGCGATACGTCCAGGTGCTGCTTATGACAGGATACGGATAACCAATCAGACTGGGTCGTTATTGGGGCTTGGGGCCCAACGTACGTTGGATGTCTATAACGCGTTTTATTATGACGATGCGATGGATTGCCTGCAAGCGCAGTTTACCTCGTTTGATGGTGAAGGGTTGAACTTGAATATTTTGCAGAGCGGTGCGGGGGCCACGAATATCGGCAACGCAATAGATGACGACGAGGATTCGTATTCCCAAATCAGTACGGGAAGTGTCAGCCTTGGATTGGGCAACTCAATTTACCAGACGATATACTACGACGAGCTTTCCGCCCCCGGGGATTATTTGAGAATAAAGCTTGGCGTCGCCAACGGATCCGCAGTAAATGCTCGGCTGCTTGGGAATATCGAAATTAAGGCTTTCGCAGGTAGTCAGGAGGTCTATGCCAAGCGATTGAGCGGAGGCTTGGTCAACGGTGTGGATGTCCTTGGGTTGCTGCAAAGTGGGCAGCCAGCCACGATATATATTGGCCCCGGCGTGGCCTTTGACCGGGTGACCATTGGCTATAATGCGATTGTCGACGTTAATTTATTAGGAAGTGCGCCCATCCATCTTTATGATGTGAAGCGCTATGGAGCTACTTGTCCGGAACCGGGTGCGCCGGCGCCCGTCGATGATGGGCATATGTTCCTTGATGCGAATAAAGATTGTGCGGACAATATACATTCATTTGAAAATGCCAATTTCCCCTACAATGCGGTGGATGGACACAATGGCACCTACACAACGCTGGAAGCTGGCTCAGGGCTGGTACTCGGCATCGGAAGCTATACCGGACACATCGAGCTGGGATTTGATGGGGTGAAGAGTGGCGGAACCACAACGTATGTCCGCATTGATTTCGATAACGAGATCTTGTCAGGGTTATTGGACGGCAGTATCGGCGATTTACTAAGTGGAGTCACGGGTGCCCTTTTCGGCCAGCATTACTTCACCGTTGAAGTAAAAAATGGGGATAATCCTGCGTTCTTGACTGCTTCCTCGAATAACGGTTTCTTGAATCAGCCGGTTAAAGTAGTTCAGGATAAATATGGCCATTATTATGTTGCGGTGACTCCTGATCAGCCCTACGATCGCATCCGGATTACGGAACATTATCCCGGAGCGGTCGGCCTGGCAGGCATTGCCAACATGAATGTTTATCATGCCTGTGTGTCAACCGGCTCAGCGCACTGTGAACAAGCCTTCGCCACCTATTCCGAATCAGGCGGAATCAGTCTTGACTTGCTTGGGTTAGGTAGCGCCGGCGTTAGAAACGCGCACTTGGCGATTGACGATGACAACGTCGCTGTCGAGGACGATGAAACCTTTTCCGAAATTGGCATCGGTGCGGCCGGTGTGGGCGCGAGTATTTTCCAGTTCGTGGATTTCCATACACTTTCGTCTCCTGCAGATTATTTTAAAATTAAGCTTGGCGTCGAAAATGGAAGCACGCTAAATGTTCAGTTGTTAAATAACATCGAAATACGGGCATACAACGGTGACGATCTCGTGTACTCCCAACGATTGCAAGATGGTTTGGTTGCCGGATTGGATATCTTAGGACTGTTGACCACGGACAATGTCGTGACGATTCCAATTGGCCCCGGCGTAGCTTTCGATCGCGTTGCCGTGGGTATCAACGCATTAGTTGAATTAAATGTATTGAATTCACCCGTTCGGGTGTACAGCATCAAGCGTTTTGGTGCAGATTGCCCCGACCCCAGGCCGCTACCCAACGATCCGCAGACGGAATCACCGTTTAACGGTCCGGATTGCGGTGTTGAGTTAGGCGCGTTTGAGCATGTCAACTTTGCATACAATGCCATTGATGGCCATATCGATACGTATGCGACGCTATCGGCGGGTTCAGGCATCGCCTTGGGCATCGGCGGGTCGTACAGCGGGTATATCGAGCTTGGCTATGACCAGCCGGTGCCGGCGTTGGAAACGTCGTACGTTCGCATTGATATGCCGGATGAAGAATTGCTCGACGCGCTTGTAGGCGGTAGCCTTGGTTCTATTCTAGCTGATTTGGGTGGTATCGTATTATTCGGCAATCATTACTTTGACATCTCGGTACGGGATGCCGCCGGCAACGAGATTTATGAAGTGTCCAGCGCAGGAGGCTTCAATAGCAACAATGCCCGCATTGTACGGGATGAGCATGGCCGTTATTACATTGCCTTTACCGCCGATGTGCCATATCAATCAGTGAGGATTACGTTAAACAATACCGCGGTAGCAGGATTGGGTGAGGTGACGACCATGAATGTCTATAGCATGTGCCGTGAAACCGTATTCGATCCTTGCGAGCAAGCAACGTTTACCTCTTTCGACGGAACCGGCCTTTCGCTTAATTTGTTTGAAGGAGCAAATCCGGCCGGCGTAGTCAATCCGCATTACGTAATAGATGAGAATAACTCCAATTATTCGGAGCTTTCATTGGGCACTGCCGCGGTCGGCGCGGCTATCTACCAGGATGTTTACTTCAAAACGCCTGTAATAACCGCCGCTACGGACGTGGTAAGGTTGCGCGTGCAAGTCCCGCAGACATTGCTGAATGTTGATCTCTTGGGTGCTTACCGGGTATACCTGTATCATGGGAATGATGAAGTGTATTCCGCTACGTTCCAGAATGCATTGATCAACGGGTTGGATTTACTCGGCTTGCTTAATTCTGGCGGCCGGGTCAACGTCGAATTTGAACCGGGTGCAGGCATCACGTACGATCGTGTCCGTTTTGAGGTAGGTTCCGTGCTCGGCTTAAGTATCGGGAATCCGGTTCGGTTGTACAACATCTACCGGATATCGGACGCATGCCCGGATCCGGAATTCGAACAGCCGCCGTTTAGTGTCTGCGCTGATGTCATTGTTGGCGAAGGCGAAAATGTGGACGATATCCAAAACCTCACGGATGGCAACCACAATAGCTATGCAACGATTCGGTCGGATGCGGGTTTGGTTGCTGGTATTGGCGCATACTCCGGACATGTCGAACTGGGTTTCAGCGCGGTGGTTCCCGCCGGTACGTCGTCGTATATCCGTATTGAATATGAAGATGAAGTACTGCAGGCGCTGCTCGCCGGTTCGCTGGGCAACGCAGTCAATAGCCTGCTGAACGGTATCGCCTTGGGCGACCACTACTTCAATGTGATTGTAAACGATGAAAATGGCAATGAAGTTGTCTCAGGCAGTAGCCGGGATCTGTTTGACGATGCAAACGGCCAAATCCGCTTGGTGCAGGATACAAAAGGTCGGTATTATCTTGAGATTAGGCCAACAGTAGCGTATCAATCGGTAAGGCTTGAAGATCATACAACCGCGTTGTTAGGCGTCTTGTCGTCCGAAGGGCATCTGGATGTTTATGGCATGTGCCATACCCCAACGACCTTCGAATGCCCGGCAGCATTTTCAACGTCTTACGAGGGTAGCGGACTGGGTCTCGACGTGCTCAACCTTGGTGGTGCCGGCGTGCAAAATGCATTCTGGGCGATCGACCAAAACACTTCGAGTGCCTCTACATTGAGTCTCGGCACATTGAATGTGCTTGGGTCCATACAGCAGAATATCCAGTTCGACCGGGTACTTACTGCAGGCGATCAGATCCGCATTAAGATGAAGGTCGGTACTGGTACGCTGAATGCGGCGCTATTAAGTACCTTGGAGGTAGTTGGCTACCTTGACGGTGTAGAAGTATCCACCAGGGACTTCGAACAAGCCTTCGTGGAAACCAATATCGTAGACCTGTTGAATGATAGCGATCCAGTGGAGGTGACCGTCGAGCTTGATACCGATGTCGATGAAATTGCCATCCGCTTAAGCGATCTCGCTGGCGTAGGTGTCGCTCCGAACGTAAGTATCTATCACGTGATCCCTTTCTGCGAGTCGTATGCGCAAAGTTACCTGGAAGTAACCAAGAATAACGCCTGGGCCGATGGCAACGATTATAATGAGGTTACGGCAACGATCATTGATGCGGGTGCGGCGACTCCGGTGACGAACAAGGAAGTTATATTCACCATCACGCATGTCGATAATACGAGGACCACTGAAACCATCACAACGGATACCGAGGGGAAAGCCAGGTTGCAGCTTACCAGCACGCTTGCAGGTGTTGCGAGTGTGACGGCCACTGTTGAGGGCATGATCATCGCAGATGGTAGTCCAGCCGAGGTTACCTTTATCATACCCAACAACCTCAGTATCACGAAGGTGGCTGACGAAGCCACGGGCGTGACAGCCGGCGAAAGTACCACCTTTACGGTCACCATCACCAACGATGGTCCTGCGCCGGTCGTAGTAGGCAAGGAAATTCCGCTCAACGAGCGGCCGAGCGAAGGGTTAACGATTACAACCTATGAGGTTACGAGTGGCAACGCCACCGTCTCAGGAAGCGGCAACAGCGCCATCGTAACGGTAACAACGCAAGTTCCGCAGGACGGCACCATTACCTTGCGTGTCACGGCTGATGTTGCTCCAAATGCGCCGGCAGTAGTGGCTAATGGTATCGATGTTTGGGGGCCTGACCGGGATCCGGATACGGATACGCCGGATGACAGCGACGATACGGATCCGATCCCCGTGAATCGCGATTACGGCTTGGATGGAAACATTACCAAAATTGCTGCCGACGGCACGGATGCGGTGGCTGTAGCTGGCGGAGCATTTGAATATACCGTGACGGTGACCAACGGT